>CAZXPO010000008.1:0-17214 GCA_964643165.1 uncultured Gammaproteobacteria bacterium
TATCCAAAATATTTTGGGGAATAATTTGTCCATAAGCCAAAACAACAATCAAATCCGGTGCTAATTTTTCTAGCTCGGTGGAAAGTTCTTTTATTTTTTTTGGTTGTAAGACTGGAATATTATATTTTTCAGCACAAATTTTCACCGCTGGGGCTTGCAAAGTTTGAGTACGGCCAACTGGCTTGTCTTCTTGAGTCACTACTGCTCGTATCAAAAAATCATCACTGTTTATCAGCGCTTCTAAGGTTGGAACCGAAAATTCCGGCGTTCCCATAAAAATTACGTTAGGTTTGATATTAGACATAGAACAGCAATAAATGATATAGTTAGCTTACTATGTTTGAAGCAATCGTTCAATGGGTTTTAGATTTGACTCACGGTCTCGGTTATACGGGGGTAGTTATTTTAATGGCAATTGAAAGCTCTTTTTTGCCTTTGCCCTCAGAGTTGGTTATTCCGCCAGCTGCCTGGTTGGCCAGTGAGGGAAAAATGAATTTGTATTTTTTGGTTTTGGCTGGCACAGTTGGCAGTGTAATTGGCGCTTCAGTCAATTATTTTCTTTCCAAGTGGCTTGGTCGGCCGATTATTTATAAGTTAGCCGAAAAAAAAGTACTAAAAGCTCTTGGTGTTACTTCGGAAAGAATAGAAAAGGTGGAAAAAATGTTTTTAAATGACGCCAAAAAATCCACTTTTATTGGCCGATTAATTCCGGTAGTCCGCCACTTGATTTCCATTCCGGCTGGTTTCTGCAAGATGCCTTATGGCCAATTTGTTCTTTATACAGCTCTTGGTTCTTTTGTTTGGGTGGCTATTTTGTCGGTTTTGGGATATTTTTTGGGATCAAATCGTGAGCTTTTACAACAATATTATCACGAGATCAGTTGGTTTTTACTAGCTCTTGGCCTAATTTGGCTTTTAAGAAAATTTCGAAAAAAAATTTTTAAAAAAAGGATTTCAAAAAAATAGGTTTATTAAAAAAGCAGTATTTGTTGAAATACTGCTTTTTTCTTTGGTCAAAATTTATTTTTTTAATTTGATATAATCAATAAACAAAATACCATCCAGATGATCAAGCTCGTGCTGAATTGCTCTGGCGAGCATTGGGTCTTCAGCTTGGATTTTTTTCTTTTTACCATTCAAATCAAAATACAAACAAGTAACTTTTTTGTGTCTTTCAATTGGGTGATAAATAATTTCTCCCTGATCATCGATTACCGATAAGCATCCTTCCTGCTCGGTTGCCTTGCCCCAAGATTTCTTGGTTATTTTTGGATTAATCAAAAACAAAGTTTGATTGTTATGGCGAATTACAACCATGCGGACCGATTTACCGACTTGCGGCGCCGCTAATCCAGCGCCATCTTTTTCAAGCATGGTTTTTTCCAAATCAAAAGCGAGCTCTTTAATTTTTTGAGAGTTAATTTCTTCTTCCGAAATTGCTTGAGAAGTTTTTCTGAGAATCGGATTTGGATGATGGATAATTTCCAAAATTTTTCCCGCTGCTTGGTGTTTCATATTTTTTCTCGATTACTTTAAAAAAGTATTTCCATTTTTCTCCGGCCTGACAAAGCTCTTTGGTATCGGTAATGGCGCGGCGAATTTCTTCTGGAGTTTTTTCTTTGCAAACTTTGAATACTGAACCGCGTTTGAAATTTGGAATACTCAATTCTTTAATTACTGAAAGAGCCAAATCTTGCCAAGGATAAGCCGGCGGTTTGACGCTTTTTTTCTTGGCCATTATTTCTGAGAATGACGAAAAATCGTTCATAGGTTTTCTTCGGTCAGGCGCATTGTGAGATAGCCAATTCCTAGTTCAGTTTGATACGCCAATCCTTGAGTTTTAATTTTTGTGCCAGTGCTTTCCAGAATTCCCAGAGCGATTAGAATTGATTTCAGGCCGCATTCGGCAGCACTTTTGATGATGTTTTCATCCATTTTTAGGATGTTTTCAATTGGTTGTTCGCTATTCAAGTGTTCGATTAGCTTGTTGTCGAACTTTGTTCCCTTTGGGGAATAGCCAGCTGGTGAATTCCTTTTTAGGCGATGAGACAAATCTCCGGAAGCAATCACGGCAATATTTTCTGAATTATTTTTAATGATTTCTCCGATTGCTTTTCCAAATAAAAATTGTTCTTCTGGCGTGCCGCTAGAATAAGATAATTGGATAATTTTTACTTGCGCCAAATTTTTAGCCAGAATTTGCAAGGGAATAGAGGAAGCATAATCTAACTTTTCTGAACTCAAAAATTGAATTGGAAAATCAGGGCGCAACTTTTCTTTAAATTCTTGTAAAAGGATTAGATTGTTTTTGAATTTTCTGCCGTTAGCTAAAAATCCTAGTTCGGAAAAGTCAGTACTCAATTCCGGAGAGCTGTTAAAAAAGAAATTTTTTTCCATTGCTCTGGCATGGGGGGTGATAATAATAATTGTCTCCGGTTTGCTTGCTGTTAATTCGCCAGCCAACTTATCATAAGCGGCGCTTGTTTTGGAAATTAAACGATAATTATCCTTGGCAATTTCAGGAATTAATAATGGTGAGTGGGGAACTAGGGCCGCAAAAGTTATTTTCATATGGCTTTAATTATTATATTGGATTGTCGTTCCCATGTCATAAACATAAAGTAATTGCGGAGTGACAGTAATGACATTGCTTTTGTTGTATCCCATTTGCAAAAAGACACTTTCGGAGACAAATGGCTGTTTCTTGCCATTAGCAATTAAATAAATAGTTGGTGAACTTGGGGAAGTTAGCAAGCTACCGTTATCAAAAATTACTTGGTTGCCGGTTTTGTATTTATTTAATTCGGCAGTGGTGACTTTGGTTATTTTTGCGCCTTTGAACTTGTGGTCCATAATAGCCTTATCCAAGATTGGATGCTTTACACTATTTTCCACGTAGAATCTAGCTCCGGTTTTGCTATCCTGGAGAACCGCTCCGGTGGCATAAGAACTGCCAGTGTTGATTTCTTGGCCATTTTGATAACTATTCAAATCAGCAGTTGTGGCAGCAATAATTTCATCTTTGTTGAAACCGATTTTTTTGAAAGTGGCATTATCGACAATTAAACGTTTTTCATTATCAACCAATAAATAAATTTTATTATTTGAATCGCTGACTAAAGAATAATTAGGAAATTTTATTTCTGTTCCTTTCTCATAGCAGTCCAAAACATTTTCAGTGGTTTTTACGATTTGGTTTTTGTTAAAACGAGAAACAAAAGAACCCCAATTCATAAATTGTCGTTTTTTGCCATTTTCAATTAACCAAACAACTTTGCTGCCTTCTGCTTGCAGGATTGATCCGTCTGGATAGGTGACATTAACGGTTGGAAAATATTTTTTCCAGAGTCTAAAAAAATTATAATTACCGTTAAAGACATGCGGGGTGTAGTTATAAAGAGCAGCAGTTGCTTTGTTTTGTGGAGTAACAACCATCGTGGCTGTGCTGATTTCCCCATAAGGATTAGTGAAAGTATAGGTTTGTCCGGCTTTGTAGGAATAGCGGTATTGTTCATTAACATAAGCCAGGAATTGCAGGGAAGCGCTGTTTACTTGTTTGCCGAAGCCTTTATAGTAAGGATTGCAGGCGACACTATCTGGGCAGCCATAACCGGTTGCCCAATCCAAACTTTTTGAACTTGGATTGCTATTTTCAATCAAACTTTGTTCTTTTTGTAGAAGAACGAGGATTAATTTTGGATTGACAGTAGTGATGATGCGGCAACGAGCTTTTTTGTCAGCTTCAGTCGGCGAATCGCCCAAATTAATACCGCTGCAATCATAATTTTGATGAGTGGCGTCATAAATAATTTCTGCTGCTGATTTGTTTGGTGTGCCATGGGCGTTAACGGTTCGATAAGTTGCTAAAAAACTATTCTTTTTTTCAAGGAATCTTTGAATGTCATCAAGATCCATACTGTCATAATCCAACATTTCTGAATCATTGATAATATTTTCCGGATTGAATTCTGGATCAATTGAGGCGGCCTTAGTGACTGGAGAAAAACCCAAGAACACTAATAATAGCAAAAAAACTACTGACGATCTTTTTTTCGACATATCTAAAAAATTAATAATTATTTCTTTTTCATTATAATATAAAAGGCGGATAAGGGCAAAATCATCAGAATCTAAAAATTAAGCCCGTTGCCGGGCTTAATTATTTTATATTTTTTTCATTACTATTTTATTTTCTATTCCCAAATCGATACTTACTTTATCTCCTTCATTAATTTTTCCTTCAATTATTTCCATTGCTAATTCGTCCAAAATCATGGTTTGAATTAAGCGCTTGAGCGGCCTAGCGCCAAAAGTTGGGTCGTAACCTTTTTCGGCTAATTGTTTTTTTACTTTTTGCCCTAATTTGAGAATGATGTTTTTGTTCTTTAAGCGGTTTTCAACCTTCGCTAGTTCTAATTCCACTATTTTTCCTAAAGATTCTTTGTTGAGATTTTTGAAAACCACAATCTCATCAATTCGATTCAAAAATTCCAGCTTGAAATTATCGCGAAGAATTTTATCAATTTTATTTTTCATTTCTTCATTTTTTTCCGCTTCTTGATTTTTTGGATCATGGTCGCTAAAACCAATGGAATATTGGCGGATTATCTCATTACCCAAATTAGAAGTCATAATAATGATGGTGTTCTTGAAACTAACCGTTCTTCCTTTGGAGTCTGTTAAGCGGCCATCGTCCAGAATTTGCAGAAGCATATTAAACATTTCCGGATGAGCTTTTTCAATTTCATCAAAGAGAATAACGCTATATGGTTTTCGGCGCACTCTTTCGGTTAGTTGTCCGCCTTCTTCGTGTCCGACATAGCCTGGCGGGGAGCCGATTAATTTTGCCACACTATGTTTTTCCATAAATTCACTCATATCTAAGCGAATCAAGGAATTTTCATCATTAAACATGAAGCGGGCTAAGGCTTTCGCTAATTCGGTTTTGCCAACGCCGGTCGGGCCGACAAACAAAAATGAGCCGATTGGTTTTTTTTCTTCGTTAATTCCAGCGCGATTGCGGCGAACAGCATTAGCAATTGCGGTGATTGCTTCATCTTGGCCGATTACCTCTTTTTTTAGTTCAGTTTCCGTGTGGATTAATTTTTGCAAATCGCTTTGCAGCATTTTTTGGACTGGAATACCGGTCCAGCGAGCGACAACGCGGGCAATATCTTCTTCGCCAACTTCTTCTTTGAGAATTCTTTGGCCATTTTTTTGAATTTTAGTTAATTCTTCTTGCAGCTGGTGGATTAAGTTTTCTTTTTCTGGAATAAGGCCGTATTTTATTTTAGCTACTTCGGTCAAATCATCACCGCGGCGTTCAATAATTTCTGCCTTGGCTTTCATTTCATCAATTTCTTTTTTGTTAGTGCGGATTTTATCAATAATATTTTTTTCATTTTGCCAGTGCAGTTCTAATTGAGAACTTTTTTCTTTTAGTTCGCTTAGTTTTTTGTTAATGCCGCGCAGTTTTGCTGATTTTTTTTCAGTATTAATTAAGCCGGCACGCGTAATTTCCAAACGCTTAATCTCTCGTTTGAGAAAATCCAATTCTTCTGGCATAGAATCAATCTCCATTCTTAAAGCGGAAGTTGCTTCATCAATCAAATCAACTGCTTTGTCTGGCAAAAAGCGATCAGCAATATAGCGATTAGATAATTTTGCTGCTGCAATTAAGGCATTGTCGGTGATATGAACGCCATGATGAACTTCATATTTTTCCTTAATTCCTCTTAAAATAGAAACGGTGTCTTCCAAGCTTGGTTCGTTCACCAAGATTGGTTGGAATCTTCTCTCCAAGGCGGCATCGCGTTCAATGTATTTTTGGTATTCTTTGGTGGTGGTGGCGCCGATAGTGCGTAATTCACCGCGAGCCAAAACCGGTTTTAACATATTACTGGCATCAATTGATCCTTCACTGGCACCAGCACCGATGATGGTGTGTAATTCATCGATAAATAAAATAATTTGTCCGTTGCTTTGCACTTCTTTCAAAACCGCTTTGAGACGATCTTCAAATTCACCGCGGAATTTTGCTCCCGCCACCAAAGCACCAAGATCCAAAGACATGATTTGTTTATTTTTTAAATTTTCAGGGACATCACCCGAAACTATTCTTTGAGCTAATCCTTCGGCGATTGCGGTTTTTCCAGTTCCTGGTTCACCAATTAAAACTGGATTATTTTTGGTACGGCGAAGAAGTACTTGCATAATTCGGCGGATTTCTTCATCGCGGCCAATGACTGGATCAAGTTTTTCTTTCTTTGCTAATTCGGTGAGATTGGTGGTGAATTTTTCCAAAGCCCGAAATTTGTTTTCCGGATCTGGGTCAGAAATAGTTTGGTTCCCACGTAATTCTTTAATAATTGGGGCGACGCTTTCGTAGTCAACCTTGAAAGATAAAAGCATGTTTTGAGCTGGACTTTGCACGCCAATTAAAGCTAATAAAATATGTTCCGTAGAGATAAATTCGTCTTTCATGAGGTCAGCCTCTTTTTTTGCTCTCTCCAAAATCATGGCTGTTTCACCATTTCCTTGAACAGTATTCATCGGGCCATTAAGGTTTGCATCAATTTTTATTTTTGGTAATTTTCTAATTTCCATTTCGGTTTTATCGGCCACTTCTTCCGGATCGATTCTCAATTTTTCCAAAATAGTCTTAACCAAGCTCTCGTCTTGGTCTAAAAGGGCAAGCAATAGGTGTAGTGATTCAATATGAGGCTGGCCATTTTCGTTAGCAATTACTTGCGCACTGATAATGGCTTCTTGTGATTTGGTTGTAAATTTATTAAACATATAGAAATTTTTTATTTTTTATTGACATTTAGCACTCATCGCCTTTGAGTGCTAAATACAATATACCTTAGCTAATCGCTTGTGTCAATCGTCTTTTTGGTTAAGTTTAATTGCTAGGCGTTAAAGGCTAATTTGTGTTATAATTTGTTTATAATTATATGGCTAAAAAAAATTCTTTGTTTACTTTTCTGACTGCTGTCGGGGAAGTAGCTTTCGTGGTAATCTATTTTCCTTTTTGGTGGTATTCTCTTGGTTTTGTTCGTTTTTTAGGCTCTTTGAGCCAGTTTTTGAAGAGAAAACAAGAAGAACTGGCTTTGTTGGTCTGGATAAAAAATATTTTTCGTCCCATGTATGGCCAGTCCGATATTTTGGGGCGCCTAATTAGTTTTTTTGTCCGTGTTATTCAAATAATCTTCCGTACTATTGCCTGGTTGTTTTTTTTAATTCTCACTTTCTTTTTGGCAGTTTTTTGGCTGGCTTTACCGCCTTTATTGCTAGCCCTTATTATTTTGCAATTACTATAGTATGAATAACCAAGATAAAAATCAGGGATACGATGAAAATTGGTTTGGTGGCAGACCTCTATCCGGCAGCTATGATTCACGCTTAGACCTTATTATCATTAAGCGCTCCAAGAAAAAAATTTTGGCGATTGTTGATGCCCTCACGGCTTTCTTTGGTATCTTAGGAGGCTTAGCCTTTGTTCTTTGGTTATATCAAGAAGGAGAAATTTTTATTAATAACCCGGAAAAACTTTTCATTTTTTATAATATTCAGCATCCGCTGTTATTGATTTTTTATTGTTCTTTGTTTATTGATTTATTTATTATTTATCGTCGCAGCGAAAAGAGGGCGGCCAAGAAAAAAATTAATTATCAAAAATGGTTTCGTCAAAATTTGCCTCATGAAGATTTGTTGGCTCCTTTTTTTGATAATCAAACCAAAACTTTGGAAGTGGTAAAAGGTTTTAGTGACGAAAGTGTTGATTATTTAGATAAAGCTTATTTGTTGGCAAAAAAAATGAAACAGGCGGAAGTCCGACCTCTTCATTTGTTTAGGGTTCTCTTGAAAAATAAAAAAGTTCAAGCAGTTTTTGTTAGGTTAGGGGTTGATGCAAAAAATCTTTTAGAAAAAATTGATCGCCACGTCGGCGAAGGAGAAGCTAATTCAAAAAAGACAGTTTTTTCTGAAAGTTTATCTTCCTCTTTGACGGCCGCTTTTCAAAATGCTGCGATTGCTCATCGCCAAGCTGTAGAAATTTTAGATATTCTCGCAATACTGCCGGAAAATGATGCGACTTTATCAGAAATATTATTTGATTTGGAAATTCCGGGAGAAAAAATGAATAATGCTGTTTCCTGGTTTCAAATCAACGATCAATTAGTGGAAAATTATCGCCGTTTTCGCAATCTGGCTCGCTTCAAGCCTGATAGTGGCATGAATCGCTCTTATACAGCAATCGCCACGCCAACTTTAAATAATTTCTCACACGACCTAACCCTTGCTGCCAAATATGGCTATTTGGAAATGTGCGTATCTCGAGAAAGTGAATTTTCACAAATTTTTGAAAATCTTGGCGGTGGACGAAATGGAATTTTATTGACTGGCCATCCAGGAGTAGGAAAAAGAACTGTTTTAGAAGGCTTGGCACAGTTGATGGTCAAAGAAGAGGTCCCGGAATTTTTAAAAGATAAGCGATTAGTTGAATTAGATATTTCCCGCTTGGTGGCGGGTGCTTCTGCTTCGGAAGCTCAAGAACGCTTATTAACTTGCATTTATGAAGCTGCTTCTTCTGGAAATATAATTTTAGCAATCCAAAACATTGAAGACATCACCGGCATCAGCTCCGGAGAAGACGGCAGTCTGGATTTGTCAGAAGTTCTTAGCCAAGCTTTAAATCGCGGACAAATTATTTGTTTAGCAACAATTAGTTTGGAAAATTATCAAAAATATTTAGAAGGAAAGGCGCTTGATGAATCTTTGGCTAAAATAAAAATTAAAGAACCGGATGAAAATCAAGCGATTCTTATTCTGGAAAGCAAGATTGCTTTTTTGGAACAAAAATATAAGATCTATTTTCTTTATGAGGCGATTGATGGCGCCGTCCAGCTTGCTGGAAAGTATTTGCATGAAACATTCCTTCCTTCGAAGGCCTTAAATCTTTTACAAGACGCTGCGGTAATTGCTGCCAAAAATTCTCGTCGAGGAGCTTCTTCGTTTTGCGGTCGAGAACAGGTGGCAGAAGCAGTGAGTGCCATTACTGGCGTGCCGACCAACAAAATCAGCGAAAACGAAGGAGAAAAATTATTAAACTTGGAAACTGAAATTCATCAACGTTTGATTGGGCAAGAGGAGGCAGTTTCGATGGTTGCTAATAGTTTGCGCCGTGCTCGCCTGGAACTAAAAGATCACAAACGTCCAATGGCCAGTTTTCTATTTCTTGGTCCAACCGGTGTTGGTAAGACCGAATTAGCGAAAGTGGTTTCGGAGGTTTATTTTGGCGGTGAAGAATTCATGATTCGCTTGGATATGAGTGAATACCAATATGCGGACAGTGTCAAAAAAATGATTGGCGATGAGAATGGTGCTGTAGGTTATCTCACCGAAGCAGTTCGCAAAAAACCATTTTCTTTGATTCTTTTTGATGAAGTAGAAAAAGCTCATCCAGATATTTTGAATTTATTTTTGCAATTAATGGATGACGGACGTTTGACTGATGGACAAGGAAGGACAATTAATTTCAAAGATTCAATCGTGATCGCTACTTCTAATATCGGCGCTTTATATATTCAGGAACAGTTAAAAAAACAGAAGCCGATTGAAGAAATAAAAAATGGTTTAATTAATAATGAATTAAATCAATATATGCGCCCGGAACTGGTTAACCGTTTTGATGGTATCGTGGTATTTAAACCTTTAGACGAAGACAGTTTATTTGAGATTGCCAAATTGCTTCTTGGGAAAATAAGAAAACAGTTAGCAGAAAAGGGAATTGATTTTTGCGTTGACAAAGCCGGTGCTTTTGAATTGGCAAAAGAAGGTTATGATCCAAAATTCGGTGCTCGTCCTTTGCGCCGCCTGCTTCAAGAAAAAATAGAAAATCAAGTTGCTGCTTTAATTTTATCAAAAAAACTTCAAAGAAGAGACACAGTAATTATTTGCCAAGATGGAAGTTTGAGTGTTAAAAAGGGAAGAAAGCTTTAATTTTTTTAAACATGTTAAGTTTCGATTTCATAATTTATTTTTTATTAGCCTTTGCGTTGAGTGCTGCCCTGGTGCCTCTTTTGCGCTTTTTGGCTTTTCGTTGGAAAATTCTTGATCAGCCGAACGAAAGAAAAATTCATCGTCAGCCAACTCCTTTATTGGGCGGTCTCGCGATATTTTTCAGTTTTTTTACGATATTATTTTTAACCAAAGACCATCTTTTTCCAAGCGCTCTTTCTATTTTTCATTGGCTTGGTTTTTTTTCTGGCGCTTTAATCTTAATGATTGGCGGTTTTTTGGATGATAAATATAATTTAAAACCGAAATGGCAAATTATTTTTCCGATTTTGGCAATCATTGCTGTTTTGTTGGGCGGCATTGAAATTCCCAAAATTAGTAATCCTTTTGGCGGTTTTTTCTATTTCGATTGGAAAATTTTATCTGCTGGCTTGATCGTGGTTTGGCTGATGGGAATGATGTATACCACAAAATTATTGGATGGAGTTGATGGATTAGTCTCTGGATTAGGATTGATTGGCTCCTTGGTTATTTTTCTTTTTACTATGACCACTCAATATTTCCAACCGGACATTGCTTGGGCGGCTTGGCTTTTTGTTGGTGCGACTGCCGGTTTTTTGGTGTTTAATTGGAATCCAGCTTCTATTTTTTTGGGTGAAGGCGGTTCACTTTTAATTGGTTATGTCTTGGGAGTGTTGGCAATTATTTCTGGCGGAAAAATTGCGATTGCTTTATTAATCATGGGTATTCCAATTTTGGATGTTGCCTGGACAATTATCCGCCGCTCCTTGAAAGGGAAAAATCCTTTTCGCTTTGCTGACAAAAAACATCTTCATCATCGCTTGTTGGCTGCTGGGTTGAGCCAGAAGCAAACAGTGATTGTTTTTTATTCTCTTGCTTTTTTCTTCGGTTTGAGCGGTTTGTTTTTGCAAAGCCGCGGCAAGCTAATTGCTCTTTCTTTGCTTTTTGTCTTCATGCTGTTTTTAGTTGCTTATTTATCCCGCCTCAAAAAAAGCCAGCCTCGTTTGTTGCTTCATGTCTGCTGTGCGCCTTGCGCTGCTTATGTTACTCAAGAAAAACTAAGAAAGCGTTTCAAGGTTTCGTGGTATTTTTATAATTCCAATCTTTTTTCCAAAGAAGAATATGAAAAACGTCTTTTGTATGTCAAAAAATTCTGTCGAAAATACAAAATAAAGCTAATTGTTGAGCCCTATGAACATCGAGATTTTTTATCGATAGCCGCTGGCAAAGAAAATGATTTGGAAAGAGGAGGGCGCTGTTTGATTTGCTATCTGGATCGTTTAAAGAAAACTGCCGCCCTGGCTTCTGAAAAAAAATATGATTTCTTTTCCACTAGCTTATTGGTCAGTCCATACAAAAAAACTGAAGATATTGTTTCAATGTGCAAAGATTTGGCGGAAGAATATGGCGTTGCTTATTTGGATGAAGACCTTCAGGCGGATAATTGTTTTTATTTATCTCAAGAATTTGCCAAGAAGGAGGATTATTATCGCCAAAAATTTTGCGGTTGCGAATTTTCTATGAAAAAAATCGCCTCATTTGCTATCTTGTTTTTGTTAGCCGCTTCTTCTTTTTTTGCTTCCGGGGCCAGAGCTGATACACAACTTCTTGATAGCGATAATGATGGATTAACGGACCAGCAGGAAATCGCCAAATATCTAACCGACGCCAACAATCCTGATTCGGATGGCGATGGTTTTTTGGATGGTGAAGAAATAAAAAATAATTATTCTCCTTTATTTGCCAATAAAAAATTATCACAGACTGATTTGGATCGTGATGGCTTGAATGATGAAATGGAATTAAAATTTGGCACGGAGCTTGGAAAAAATGACTCAGATGGCGATGGTTTTTCTGATTTTCAAGAAATTGAATCTATCTATAATCCAATTTCGGCTGACGAAAATGCAAAATTAGAAATGAAGGTGGAGATTAACTTGAAAGAACAGAAATTGTTTTTTTTGCTCGACGGTATAAAATGGAAAGAGTTTGTAATTTCTAGCGGAAAGGCCAGTACCCCGACCCCGAAGGGGACTTACAAAATTACCAACAAATCATTGAAAGCCTGGTCTGCTACTTATGGACTTTGGATGCCTTATTGGCTAGGTTTAGGAAATGGCAAGATTGGTTTGCATGAATTGCCAGTTTGGCCGAATGGTTATCGCGAAGGCGCTAATCATTTGGGCACGCCAGTTTCTCATGGCTGTGTTCGCTTGGGAACTGGTGATGCCAAATATCTTTTTGATCGTTTAACGGTTGGCACAGAAGTATTAATTAAATAATTTTTTTGATATGTTTTATTTCAGATTAAATGTTTTATTATTGCCAGTTTTTCTTTTTGCTTCCGCGCAGTTATTGCGTTTTTTGCCAAAAAGTTTTTTGCCGGTATTAATTATCGGTTCTGGCTTATTAGTTTTTTGGATTTTTAAATTATTCAAAACTGTCGGAAATAAAAAAAATTTTACTTGGTTAAACTATTCCGTTTTGCCGTTAGCTTTTCATTTATCGTCAATTTTATATTTTTCTATCGAGCCGAATTTAATTATCGGCCAATTGATTTTATTTTTAAACGCCTTTTTCCAATTCCATTATTTAAAAAATATTTATTATTTTATTGCCAACAAAGAAAATCGCAGCGAACAATTAAAAAATATTTCTTTCTTTGGCGGCGTCTTAATCGTGTTTTTTTCGGCCGGTTTTATTTATGGCTTGAAAGCTTTTTTGGGTTATCCGCTTTTACCGGTATTTTTTGCCTTTTCTCTGGCTATTTTTGCTTCCTGGTACCAGATTTTTATTTTCGGTCCTTTTTCAATTAAGAAAAATATTAACTTTTTCTTGATTGCCCTCTTGTCTCTTTTGCAAATCGCTTTGGTTTTGTTTTTTCTGCCATTTAGTTATTATATTTTGGGAATAATCATTACTCTTGCTTTTTATTTTGTGGTCGGCATCGGACGCCTGTATTTGCAAGGATTTATTCCAAAAAAACAACTAAAATTTTATTTGCTCTTCACGATTTTGGCCGGTTTTTTTCTTCTTCTGACTGCACGCTGGCTCTAATTATCCCCGAGCGGCATTTTATGATACAATACTAATAAATAAATTTGCTCATATGAATAAAAAAAATAAAAACATTTCTGAAAAAAGCCAAAAATATTTAGGATTTAGTAATTTGTCTTTTGTTACTATTGTTTCTTCGGCCTTTATTTCTCTGGCGGTTGGTATAATTGCTTGTCTTTTAGTTTTGCCTTATTTTGTTGATTCTTTTGGTTCCGATGTTAAAGTCTCAGACTACAACTGGAGTGATTCTGGATTAATAATTCGCAATCCAAAAACAGTAGTAGTTAATCAGGACGTAAAAGTTGAAGAAAGTATCAATTCAGTTTCTGCCAGTATTATCAAATTTTATCCTCGTCTTAATGCTTCTTCGACCGAAACAATTGATCAAAAATTAGATTCTGAAAAATATTATTTATTAAAAAATTTCTTTGCTTCCGGAGTAATTATGTCTGCTGATGGCTGGGTGCTTGCAGTTTGGCCGAACAACGGAAAGGATAAAGATTTTGATTTAAAAAAACTTTCTGAAAGTTATGAAGCTTTAAGTGCTGATGGCAAAGTATATAATATTGATCAAGTAATTTTTGCTAGCAAAAATGAAAATAGCAAGGCTAAAACAGAATATCTTCCGCTGCTTATTCATTTGGCTGGCGCCAGCAATTTGCCGGTACGCTCCTTGGCCAAGCCGGCAGATTTGAAAATCGGTCAGTCGCTATTTTCTTATAATGGTGGACACTATTTTGATTTTGGTTTTTTGGCGGATCGCCAAAAAGAAAATATTCTTCGTTCCAGTGAAGATTTTTCCGAAAACTTAGTTTTGGATTTGGGAGTTGATGATTCTGACCAGCCTAATTTTATTTTTAATTTATCCGGCGACTTACTGGCCTGGCAATCATCAGGAGAAGAGGTTTCGCCAATTTATCCTTTGAATTCTAGAATTAGCTCTTTGTTTAAATTAAAAAAGATTTCTGAACCTTATTTTGGAGTTAATTATTATAATTTAGCAGACATCAAAATTCCTGGCTTTAATCAAGACAAGGGAGCTTTAATTTATTCCGCCGGGAAAAAAGCCGGCATTATTTCTGGAAGTCCAGCCCAAAAAGCGGGCTTGAAGGATGGCGATCTTATTTTAGAAATCAACGGCGAAGCAATTACTGGCGCCAATGATTTGAGTTCAATTATCCAAAATTATTTCCCAGGACAAGAGTTATTAGTTTCTTATTCGCGTTCTGGCGTAAACGCAGAAACTTCTTTGAAGCTTGGTGAAATAAAATAATATTTTATGAAAATCAAATCAATTAGAAACATCAAAAATCTCGAAGGGAAAGCTGTTTTGTTGAGAGTTGATTTTAATGTGCCAATCAAAGATCGAAAAGTCAGAGAGGATTACAAAATAAAAATGTCCCTGCCGACCATTGAATATCTTTTAAGAAAAGGTGCGCGCGTGGTGGTGATGAGCCATCTCGGTTCCCCAAAGGGTAAAATAAATTCAGATCTTTCCCTAGCGCCAATTGCCAAGTCATTACAGAAATTATTAACCGATAGAGCTTATAAGAGAAAAATAAAATTTGCTTCTGGTGTGGTTAGCAAGGAAGTTTTTGAAGAAGTAGCTGAATTAAAAAATGGTGAATTAATTCTTTTGGAAAATTTGCGTTTTGAAATTGGCGAAGAAAAGAATGAAAATGCCTTTGCCAAAAAATTAGCCTCTCTCGGCGATCTTTATGTAAATGATGCTTTTGCAGTTTCTCACCGCGATCAAGCTTCCGTTTCCGCAATCAAAAAATATCTCAATAGTTATGCCGGCTTGTTATTGGAAGATGAGGTGGAAGCGTTGGCAAAAATTAATAAACCAAAAAAACCCTTAATAGCCGTAATGGGTGGTTCCAAAGTTGATACTAAGGCACCTTTGATTGAAAAAATGCACAAGAAGGCAGAATTTGTTTTGATTGGCGGTGCTTTGGCTAATAATTTTTTCAAAGCCCTCAATTACGAAGTCGGCTCTTCCTTGGTTGATAATGATAGTTTGGTTTTTGCAAAGAAATTTATCAAAAGAGGACGCTTGGACCAAAAAATTGTTTTACCTTGCGATGTAGTCGTTCTTAATGGCGGCCGATATATTGCCAAGTCTTCGGATAGTCTAACAAAGAAAGATCGAATTGTTGATATTGGACCAAAAACCGTGGAGATGTTTGCTTTAATAATCAAAGAGGCGGCCACTATTGTTTGGAATGGTCCGATGGGTTGCTTTGAAGAAAAGCCTTCATCCTTTGGAACAATGGCAGTTGGTAGAATTATTGCTGCTCGTTCAAAAGGTGCTGCCTGGGGAGTGGTTGGTGGCGGAGAAACTGCTGAAGCAATTAGATTAACCAAAATGTCTGAATATATTGATTGGATTTCGACTGCTGGCGGAGCAATGCTTGCTTACTTGGGAGGTGAAAAAATGCCAGGACTAACAAAAATTGTTAGCAAATAAAAATATGCCAAAAATAAAAAAAATATTTGCCCGCGAAATCTTGGATGGCCGTGCTTATTCTAGCTTGGAAATAAAAATTGTCCTTGATAATGGAATAGAGGCCAAAGCCTCTGCGCCATCAGGAGTTTATTCAAATATTTTTGAACCAAAAGAATTGCGCGATGATCTCGAAGATAATTCTTTTGTTTCTGGTGTTTCTTTGGCTATTCAAAAAGTAGAAACCATTATTGCACCAGCCCTCAAAGGAATGGATCCAAAAAAACAACAAGAGATTGATGAATTACTGTTAGCTCTGGATGGTACTGAAGACAAAAGCAATTTGGGCATCAACACTATTTTTGCGGTTTCAGTTGCTTGTGCCAGGGCGGCTGCCTGGTCAGAAAAAAAAGAACTGTATTCTTATTTAATTGATTATTTCAAAATGCCGGCAACTAAAAAATTTCCTCAGCCGATTTTTACTATGTTTAATGGCGGTCTATATGCCGACACAAATTTGGATTTTCAAGAATATTTATTGCTGACCAAAAAAGATAATATTAATGATAATGTTTTAATGGGCCAAGAAATTTACCAATCATTGGGCAGAGTCTTGCGAGAAAATGCTCTTGATTCCGATACTGGCTCCGAAGGAGGTTATGCTCCAAATATGGATTCAAGCATTCAAGCCTTGGAAATGATTAGGGCGGCCGCCATAAATTCCGGTTATCAGATTGGTGAAGATTTTTCTTTGGGAATTGATTTGGGTGCTTCTTTGTTTTTTGATAAAAACGAAGAAAAATATATTTTTGCCGCTGATCATCAATTGATTAGTAAAAATAATCTGGAAGGAATCTATCAAGAATGGTTTCAATCGCAAGGAGTAGATTATTTAGAAGACCCTTTAGCGGAAGATCGTTTTTCTGATTGGCGTGATTTGACTTATTCTTTGGGTGATCGTGTTATTATTGCTGGAGATGACCTCTTTGCTTCTCAGGCTAATCGTTTGCGACAAGGCTTGAAAGAAAAAGCTGCCAATGCTATGGTGATAAAACCAGTTCAGTCAGGAACCTTGTGTGAGGTGATTGAATGTGTAAAGTTAGCAAAAAAACATGGCTACAAGTTGATTATTTCCGCTCGTGGCAGTGAAACAAATGATGATTTTATTGCTGATTTTGCGGTAGCAGTTGGTGCGGATTATTTGAAATCCGGTGCTCCCGCTCGAGGTGAAAGAATTGCCAAATATAATCGCCTTTTAGAAATTGAATTATTATGTCAGGAGAATCTTCAACACAAAAAATAAGCGACGACCCTCTTAGTAGGCCGCAATTAGTGGTTTTTTTGCTTTTGGATGGTTGGGGAATCGCTCCAGAGAGTGAAGGTAATGCCATTAATCATAAAAATTCAAAAAATTTTATTAATTTTGCTTCAGAGTATCCAGCAGCAATCCTAAAAGTTGATGATTTAAGTGAAGCAAAAAGATATTCTGCCTTGGGGTCTGAGGGTAAATTTTGCCAGTTGTTATTTGAACAGGGAATCAAACAGGCATATATTACGGAAAGTGAAAAAGCATCAGCGGTTCTTGCTTATTTTGTTGGTCAGGAAAATGAAGACAAAATTGAAAGTAAAATTATATCCTCTCCAATTTGTGATTCTTATAATTTAAATCC
>CAZXPO010000009.1:0-1083 GCA_964643165.1 uncultured Gammaproteobacteria bacterium
AAAGGCTTTGCTTGAGCTAGAAAATCTTGGTTACAAATCTGCCCTTCTTGGCGGTGGCGCAACTTTGAATACTTTATTTCTAAAAAATAAATTGATTGATGAAATTATTTTGACTGTCGAGCCAAAAATTTTTGGCCAGGGATTATCGCTTTTTAATGAAGATTTAGACGCTGAATTAAAATTAATTTCTCTGGAAAAATTAAACGAAGATACGGTAATGCTAAAATACAAAGTTATTTATTCTTAATTTATGAACAAATTAATCATCGGCCTCGTTGGTCCAATTGCCAGCGGTAAAGGAGAAATCAAAAAATATCTGCAAGAAAAATATGGTGCGACCGAACATCGATTTTCCACAATGCTGCGGGATGTTTTAAATAGAATTCATATTGAAACGAGCCGTAAAAATCTTCAAGATACTTCTTTAATGCTTCGCCAGCAATTTGGCGGTGATTTATTGGCAAAAGTTCTAACCGAAGACGTTAAAAAAGATGAAAGCCAATTAATCATTATCGATGGCATCAGAAGATTTGACGATATTCACTACCTCAAAGACTTGGCAGAATTTAATTTGATTGCGGTGGTCGCTGACGAAGAATTACGTTATCAGAGGGTTGTTTCCCGTAATGAAAACGCTGGCGACAGCGAAAAAAGCTTTGCCGAATTTCAACAAGACAACCAAGCAGAAGCCGAATTGGAAATTCCAGAAGTAATGGCTACCGCAAAAACCAAAATAGAAAACAATAGAACTTTTGAAGAATTATATGCTAATATTGACAAACTATTAGATAATTTGAGAAGATAAGCTGTTATGCAGAAAAATAAAGGAAAAATAATTGTCATTGATGGAACCGATGGTTCCGGAAAAACCACTCAATTGCACCTGCTAAAAGAAAAATTGCAAGCAGAGGGTTTTGGTGTGGAAATTGCCGACTTCCCTCAATATAATCACAAATCTGCCGGCATGGTTGAAGAATATTTATCAGGAAAATACGGCGGCGTGAATGAGGTTACTCCTTATCAAGCTTCTATTTTTTATGCTGTTGATCGTTTTGATTTTAGTAAAAAAATCAATGACTGGCT
>CAZXPO010000009.1:1183-16188 GCA_964643165.1 uncultured Gammaproteobacteria bacterium
GAAAACTTCAAAAGAACCGAAGATTTCACTGCCCTAGCCGATATTATCACCAAGAACCATCGCCAAGTTTTTAATAATACTCTTAGTGAAAACAGCAAAAAAATCGAAGACCCTACTTTGGAAAACCCAGAAAAAATAGCAATAAAAACCGAATCAGCTAATTTATTGGTTGAAAGAATAAATCCAGAAGCAAAACTACCAGAAAAAGCTCATCAAAGCGACGCCGGTTACGATTTGTTTGCCGTGGAAAATGTTTCTATTCCTCCTTATGGTCAGGCGAAAATCGGCACTGGTATTAAAATGGCTATTCCGCAAAATTTTGCCGGTTTAATTTGGGACAAAAGCAGCTTGGCAGCTCAAGGCCTAAAAACAATGGGCGGCGTTATTGATTCCGGTTATCGCGGAGAAATTATAATTATCGCTAAAAATTTAACGGAAGAATTTTTTAATATCACCAAAGGCCAAAAAGTAGCACAAATTATTATCCAAGAAATCGGCAACATTCCCCTTGTTGAAACTAAAATTTTTGATAGCACTGAAAGAAAAGACGCTGGTTTTGGCAGCACTGGTAAATTCTAAAAAAGACCTCCGAAATTCGGAGGTTTTTAAAATTCTTTTTTTGACCTTTTAGCCCCTTTTACGCTAAAATAACAGTATGAAATACGACGTAATTATCGGCCTAGAAATTCATGCCGAACTAAAAACAGCTAGCAAAATGTTCTGTTCTTGTGCTAATGGTGCCGGAATGGCCCCAAATAGCGCCACCTGCCCGATTTGTCTCGGCCACCCAGGAACTTTGCCAGTGCCAAACAAAAGAGCGATAGAGCTCAATATTTTGCTTGGCTTGGCTCATAATTGCCAAATTAACCGCCTATCAAAATTTGATCGTAAAAACTATTTTTATCCTGACCTGCCAAAAGGCTATCAGATTTCTCAATATGATCTCCCCTTCGCTTATGATGGAAAAATAAACTTGGGCAGCGAAGAAGTTTTAATCACCCGCATTCATTTGGAAGAAGATACTGGAAAATCATTCCATCCAAAGAATGCTGACTATACCTTAATTGATTTTAATCGCTCCGGTGCTCCTTTATTGGAATTAGTAACTGAACCAACAATTCGCAGCGCCGAAGAAGCAAAAAAATTCTGTCAAAACTATCAGCGCATTTTGCGTTACCTAGGAGCCAGCAATGCCGATATGGAAAAAGGAGAAATGCGTTGTGAAGCCAATATTAGCGTCCAGGAACCTGGTAGCTGGAAATATGAAAACAAACAAATTTTAGCAACCGGCACCAAAAAATTAAATTCAAAAGTAGAAGTAAAAAACATTAATTCTTTCAAAGCTGTCGAAAAAGCAATCGCTTACGAAATTGAACGCCAAAGCCAAGAATTAGAAAATGGCCAAGAAATTATTGCCGAAACTAGGGGTTGGGATGACGCAAAAAATATCACTGTTTCTCAGAGAATCAAAGAAAGTGCCGCTGATTATCGTTATTTCCCGGAACCAGATATTCCACCAATCCATATTGACGACCAATGGCTCAAACAAATAAAAAAAGAACTGATTGAATTGCCGGAAGACAAAAAAAATCGCTTGCAAAATGATTTTAATTTAAAAGAAGAAATTGCCGATCAGTTGATTGCCGATCTCAAATTGGCAAAATTTAGTGAAGAAGTTTTTGCCTATTTAAACAAAGAGAAAAAAATTCAACTAGCCGCCAATGCTGCTGGTTGGATGGCGAGTGAATTGTTAAAAAACCTCAACATTAGCAACACCAAAATAGATGAAGCAAAAATAACCGCGGCAGATTTCGCCAAATTAATTATTATTATCAATGAAGGAAAAATCACCAGCAATGCCGGACAGGAAGTTTTGAGCAAAATGTTAATTGACGGAAAAAGCGCCGAAGAAATTATCAAAAGCTCTGGACTAGAAAAAATTAGCGACCAAAAAATAATCAACGAGCTCGCCAAAGAAATTATTAGCCGCTTTCCCGAACAGGCAACTGAATATCGTAATGGAAAATTACCCTTACTTGCTTTCTTTCTCGGAAAAATAATGACGGAAACTGGCGGCAAGGCTGATCCGGCAATTGCCAAGAAATGTTTGGAAGATAATTTGAAATAATCATCTCAAAAAAAACACCGCCCTTTCGGCGGTGTTTTTATTTTTTTAACCATTCATTAATTATTTTCAAGCCTTCCTCCTCGCTGGATATCCAATTTATTTTTGCGCCCTGCCCTTCCCATCTTTTAAACCAAGACTTTTGCCTTTTGGCGAATTGGCAAATAGCGTTTTCTAATTTAAAAACCATCTCGTCATAACTCAATTCGCCCATTAAAAACAAACTGATAAATTTGTATTCCAAGCCAAAAGAAATCAAACGTTTCCAAGAGACTCCTTTGCGATGCAGCTCTTGAACTTCTTCCACTAAACCTTCATTCTCTAAACGATCTTTTAAGCGTTTAGCGATTCGCGAACGTAATTCTTCTCCAGGGCGATAAGTGCCAAGAACTAAATAATCATAAGGTGCTGGCCGTTTACCGACATCACTCAAGCGTCCTTCTTTGGCAATTTCCAAATAGCGCGCCAAACGGCGAGAATTGTGCCGATCACTATTATTCAAAGTCGCAGCAAATTCTGGCGCTTGTTTTTTTAATTTTTCAAACAATTCATCTGCACCAAACAGCTCCAATTCTGCTCGTAATTTCAAATCGCTTTTTCCTTTGGCCAGCGTAAAATTATCAACCAAGACTTGAACATACAGACCAGAACCGCCAACAATCATCGGTATTTTTTTTCTATCCAAAATTTCCTTGATGGCTGCCAAAGATAGTCTTTGAAATTTTGCTAAATTAAAATTCGTGTTCGGACTAACTACATCAATCAAATGATAAGGAATTTCTTGGCCATCAACAATATATTCCCCCAAATCTTTTCCGGTACCAATATCCATGCCGCGAAAAACTTGTCGGCTATCGGCAGAAATTATTTCTCCATTCAACTTGGCCGCCAAGCGAACACCGATGGCGGTTTTACCGCTAGCAGTCGGGCCGAGAATCACAAGAACTTTTGGTTTTTTTTCTGATTTCACTGGCATATTTTTAATCAGCCAATTCTCCTTCTAATCCGGAGTCAGTAGCCTTGATTATTTTTGTTTTTACAAAATGTCCAACCAAAGAATCTGCGGGAATATTTTCCGCCGCAGTCAGCCAGACATTTTTGAAACTGGCTGTTTTTCCATAATACTTCCCTTTCTTGTTTTTGCCATCAACCAAAACTAGCACTTCTTTTCCAAGATATTTTTGATTTTTTTTCAAACCGCTTTCTTCTAAAATTTTTACCAAAATTTTGTCTCGGCGATCTTTTTCTTTTTTGCTGATATCATCTTCCATTAAAGAAGAAACCGTTCCTGGACGAGGGCTATATTGAGAAACATAAGCGAGGTCGAATTCTAATTCTTGAAAAGCTTTTGCTGAATTGGCGAATTGTTCTTCAGTCTCCCCGGGAAAACCAACGATCACATCGGTAGTAACTGTTATTTCTGGCAAGACGGCTCTGGCCTTTTTTACTAATTCATAAAAATGTTCAATGGTGTAGCGGCGATTCATTCTAGTTAAAATTTCATTATCACCGCTTTGCATCGCCAGATGAAGATGCGGACACATTTTTTCTTCAGCAAACAAAGCAATTAATTCATCACTGAGATCTTTCGGATGGCTAGAAGAAAATCTCACCCAGAATTCTCCAGGCAAAGCTAGGATTTTTTTTAATAAATCCGGAAAAGTTTTTTCACCGTCTCGATAGCTATTTACATTCTGAGCAATTAAAAAAATTTCTTTGTATCCATCTGCTAATAATTTTTTTACCTCTTCTAACACTTCCTCCGAAGAACGATAAACTTCCCGCCCGCGAGCATAGGGCACCACGCAATAAGAACAAAAATTGTCGCAACCATTGCCAACTGGAACGAAAGCAGTGAATGGGCTATGATGTTTTGGCTGAATTGATAAATATTTTTCACCAGCTGCGAGGCGCACCTCTTCAGTATCAAATTTTTTCTCAAGATGAGAATCTTTTAGTAATTCAAAAATATTCGGCAATTCATTAATCGGCATAAATAAATCCACCTGCCCCTTCAAACGGCGCATCACGTCTTTTCTTTTTGCCAAACAACCAGTGATAATGACTACTGCTTCAGAATTGGCTTTCCTGATTTGATTTACTAGGCCATAAACTCGATCTTCAGCCGATTGTCTAATACCGCAAGTGGTTAAAATGACCAATTCTGCCTCTTTGAAATTTGGCAGTAGCACAAAAGCGCGTTCTTCCAAGAAAGAAGCAACGCGCTCGCTGTCGGCCTTATTCATCTGACAGCCGATAGTAATTAAGTGGTAAGTATTTTTTTTCATGAAAATTATTTTTCTGAATAAGAAAAAATCGGACCAATACTGAGGGCTTTTTTGTTTCCGGTTTTAAAAACTACCGTCAACATTTTAGGGGCGGAAAACTGATAATTAAAACTTTTCGCACCAAGAGAAAAATGATCAAAATCCTGATTGCTAGATTGATATTTTCTCACCATTTTACCCAAAAATACAGTGTCCTCAATGCTTAAGGTCTGGCTAGATAATTCCTTCTTGATTAAGGCTTGGGAATATTTCAAATCTTCATTTAGGGCCTCAATGCGAACATAGGCTGGCGGAGCTTCTCGATCAATCTGCAAGGCTTTATACATTCCCAAAATCATTTCACTATCAGCAATTAATTCATCAATCAAGTCTAAATTCGGTTCAATATAATAATATTCTGAAGCTTCCAGATTCTGTTTTTCACCTAAAGCGTTGTTGGTCTCTGATACTTTAACCAAATCTGGAACAGATTGCAAATTAAGCCAAAAAGCCTTTACTGAATCGACTTCTCTTTTTCGCCAAGCATCGCTTTTAGCAAAAACCGGCAAGCGCCCTCTCGGATTGTCTAAATAATTTTTGAATATTTTTAAGTTCGCCCAATAATTGTTGGTTTGCCAAGAGGAAAAATTATTAATTGTTTCTTTGAGATTTAAAAAATTTTCTGAATAAGAAATATATTTGGTGTTAGCTAGCCATAGTGGATCTGGATAAGAAAATAATAAATTTATAATATCTAAGGCTAACAATTTGCAGCGTTGATTATTGTTGCTTGCACAAGCAGTAATTGGAGAATTTTTTTCTTGATAGTCGCCAACTTTTGGCGTGGTTAATTGAGAAGCAATAAAATCATTAGCGGAGAAAAAATCAGCCAAGATTCTAAAGCCAATCTGCGGCCTGGCTTTCTGATTGTCGCGATCAAAGCCGCCGGCCCATTCTGGAAAACGTAAAGCCAAGATGCCGGATCGCAATTTTCCATAGTTGGCGTTTGATTCTGGATTTTCGGAAGACAAAATTGCCTCTAAATCATATCCAGAGCCAAAAGAAGCTTCTAATATTTTTTGATAATCCAGATAGGTTAAATCTTCACGCAAACCCTTAAAAAATGCTAGAGTTTTGTAGACTCGCGCCCATTGATTTTTGATTTGATAGCTTTGATAAAAATCATGAGCAATAAAAGAAGCCGCCGTTAAATTAACTTGCCAATCATTTTCATCTAGCTGGCAATCTGGGCAATCCTTCCCTTGATAATATAAAGGAAAATTGGAATTAAGCCATTTGGCAGCTAAATAAAAATTGTTTAAGCGCGGATTGTCTTTGTATTCAGAAGGCAGCTTAAAATCTTCATAATTCCTGGCATATAATAGTACTGGAGATTTAGTTTTTTCTTTGGCTTCCCTGATTAAAGTTAATTCTCTTTCCACATCATCTTTCAAATAATTAGGCAATGTAAAGCTATAATCCTTGGCTTCGGCTAGGCTAAATTTTTCTGGAGAACCAGCTTTATCCAAAACAATCTGATTGTCTTGAGGTTTTAATAACTGCAAAGAAACTGCAAAAAAAGCTAGTTCCAAGCGCTCCCCTTCCAGGACTTGATCGTTGATATCGCCAATTTTTGCTCGACGAGATTCATAGCGCCCGCGAGAAACTTCAAATAATTCTTTGCTGATATTCCAAAGAGTGTCATAAAAAAGATTTTCTTCCAAATACTTATAGCTCAATTTGATGCTGTTTTGATAATAATAAGTCAAAAAATCTGAAGTAACCAAAATTGGCAAGCCTTTTTCTTCCAGCCAGGCATAAGAAGAATAAAAATCTTTAGCTTTTTTTTCATCAGGATTTTTTAAAGTTGCAAAACCATTTTGATTTAGACTAATAATCCCCGGATCAAGATTTATTTTACGGGAAACTTCATAATAATTTGCGACATCGGTTTTGACGTTGATTGGTAAAGTGTAGTTGTCGATATTAACCTTGAAGCCGCTAAGAGTCTTTGGATAAAAATTCTGAAAAGAAACCTCTTCAATCAAAAAATCTCCCGGCTTTGTTTCAGCAACAGAAGTGCTGGAAGATAATTGCCCAGAAATAACTTCTTCCGGCACACTGCTAACAATCGGCTCGTTAACGGTTTTTACTTTTTGACGAGAAAGGAAAAACCAATAAGCAGCAGCGCCAATGACTGCCAAACCGATAAAAGAAATTATTAAAATCTTAATAATCTTTTTTAGTTCAGCGGGAATCCCACTATTTCTATGTTTTGGCGGCTGGATGTTGATAGTGGATTGCTCTTCAAACATATTTTTAATCAAGATATTTGTTCTTGTTTATTAAATGCTCCTCGTAAGTTTTGGAAAATATAATATTTTTCGTTCCAGTTGGAGTGAGAAAAAAATTATAGTCATTTTCTGTCGGATAAATCGCCGCTTCAATCGCCAAAATTCCCGGATTAGAAATTGGTGCCGGAGGCAAACCTCTGTTGAGATAGGTATTAAAAGAAGAATCAACCTTGGTGTCAGCTTCGCTATATTGCGGTTTGTTTTTTCCCAAAACATAAGCGAGAGTAGCACAGGATTGTAAGGCTTGGCCCTTTTTCAAACGATTCCAAAAAATTCCAGAAATAATTTTTGCGTCGCGGTTATCGCCGCTAGCATAATTAATTGGGGCTTCTTTTTCAATTAAGGAAGCCATGATTATGATTTGAGAAATTGTTTTTCCTTGAGCGGCAATATCCGATCGCATTTTCGGCGTTAATTTGCGATCAAAATTTTCTAACATTTTGGTAATTATCTCATCAGCGGTCGCATCTTGATAAAAACGATAAGTATCAGGAAAAAGATAACCTTCCAAACTGGAATCATCCTCACGGTCTTTCAAAAAATCAAATTTTAAGGAATAATTTTTTGGAGCAGTAATTGAATCTTTTTTGATATAGCTAACTTTCGGCGTTCCTGAAAAACGAAAAAAATCATTTTCTGAGCTTAAATTTTTTGCTGCTAACAACCCGGCAATTTCTTTCAGATTTTGTCCTTCAGAAATAGAAACAGAAACTTCCGGCTTTTTCTCTAGGCGTTCCAAAATAGTTTTTCTGCCAAAAAAATGATTCAAGCGAGATTCAATTCTGGTCGGCACCTTATTTTCAATTTTTAGCCAGATTGGCTGAGCAAAAACTAATAATAAAACAACTGCCAACAAAATTATTGTGAATTTAATTATTTTTGATTTCATTTTATTTTTTAGCCAATTTTTTTTCTAAAACTTTCTTTTTTTCAGCCGCCTCCTTGATTAAAACTGAACTAGCACGAATTTTTTTGCCCAAACCATCAACCATTTTTATTTTATATTTTTGACAAACGTCATATTCTGGAACATCGTTGACGCTATGACGATCGCCACCATTAGCAAAAATAGTCGGCTTTAGTTTGGCCAGAGACTTGATGACAGTTTTGTCGGCGTCGATTGAAAGCATAACTTTATCAACTGCCCGCAGAGCTTTAACAATGGCCATGCGATCTTTTTCGGACATAAAAGGGACACTGCCCTTGAGAGACACCTGTTTATCATTATTGATGATTACCACTAATTTATCTCCTAATTTCTTGGCTCTCTCAATCATCTCGAGGTGGCCGACATGAAGAGGGTTGAAGTAGCCAGAGACAGCAACGATAACTGGTTTTTTTAGGGATTTTTTGGTGTTTTGTGGTTTATTCATATAATTATCGACTAATTTTTAGTATTGTAATTATTATAACAAAAAAAGGAGCTTTTGGCGAAGAACAATTATGTGCTAAGATAACAAATATATATAAATATTATCTAAATTTATGACAATTTTACAGTCCCTAATTATGGGCATTGTTGAAGGAATAACTGAGTTTTTGCCAATTTCTTCTACTGCCCACTTAATTATCACCAGCAAACTTTTAGCCATTCCGGAATCAGAATTTTTGAAAACTTTTGAAATTTCTATTCAATTTGGCGCAATTCTATCGGTAGTAGTTTTGTATTGGAAAAGAGTTTGGCAAAATCTTTCTATTATTTGGAAATTAGTTGCCGCTTTCATCCCAACCTCCCTGATTGGCTTTGCAATGTACAAAATTATCAAAAATTTTCTCATGGAAAGTCTTTTGGTGATTGGCTGTTCTTTATTAATTGGCGGTATTTTGTTGATTATTTTTGAAAAATGGCACGTCAATAAAAACAAAAAAACTTCCGCGGAAAGCGAAGTAATTGAATTAGAAAAAATCAGTTATCGCCAAGCTGTTTTATTGGGCCTTGCACAATCATTTGCTGTCGTTCCTGGGGTTTCTCGTTCGGCGGCCACCATCATTGGCGGTTTGAGTTTGGGAATTAACCGTAAAACAATTGTGGAATTCTCTTTTTTGCTAGCTATTCCAACCATGATTGCCGCAACCGGCTATGATTTATACAAAAATCCAGCCACTTTTTCCGGCGACCAATTAAGTATTTGGCTGATTGGTTTCGTTACCTCATTTATTACGGCAATTATCGGCATTAAATTCTTAATTAAATATATTCAAAAAAATGATTTCAAGGCTTTTGGCTGGTACCGCATTATTGTCGGTGCGATAGTCTTGGCAACTTTGTTTTTGTAAAAAAATAAAAATAAAAAAAGACCAATTCATTTGAACTGGTCTTTTTGTTTATTCGTTTTTTGGGCCTTTTAGTTTACGCCATTTGTTCAAAGCTCTTTCGCGAGCTAATTCTTTCTCGATTCGTGAAGAAATGTTGACAAATTCTACTTCATCTTTGGCTTTTTCGCTTTGACGCATTTCTTCAGCTTTTAACCTAGCTTCTTTGATTCTCTGTTCGTTTAATTCTTCGGCCTTCTCAGCGGTATCAGCTAAAATAACAATTTTATTTTTTAGAACTTCCAAAAAACCTCCCGAGACTGACATCAAAGAAATCCCACCATCCAGTAAATGAATTTCCAAAACGCCTGATTTCAAAATGGAAATCAAAGGAATATGATCAGGCAAAATAGTAAGCTCTCCGCTAGTAGTTGGCACACTCACCGAAAGAACATCTTCTTTCATTAAGACTTTTTCCGGAGTAGCAATTTCAAATTTGATACTTTTGATGTCTGACATAAAATATTAATTAAGCCTTAGCGCCAACCTCTTCAATACCGCCCTTCATATAGAAATCATCTTCACTCTTGTCATCGTGCAAACCAGCTAAAATTTCTTTGAAGCCGCGAACGGTGTCGGCTAATTTTACGTATTTACCGGAACGACCAGTAAAAGCTTCGGCGACAGCAAATGGTTGAGATAAGAATTTCTGCACCTTGCGAGCACGAGCCACCACTAATTTGTCTTCATTAGATAATTCTTCCATACCCAAAATAGCGATAATATCCTGCAAATCTTTATAACGCTGCAAAATTTTCTGAACACCACGAGCAACTTCATAATGTTCTTCGCCAACAATTTTTGGATCCAAAATAATTGAAGAAGAGTCTAGCGGATCAACTGCCGGATAAATACCTAATTCAGAAAGTGAGCGAGACAAAACCACTGTTGAATCCAAATGACCAAAAGTAGTTGCTGGCGCTGGATCAGTCAAATCATCAGCTGGCACATAAACCGCCTGGATGGAAGTGATTGAACCATTTTTGGTGGAAGTAATGCGTTCCTGTAATTCACCCATTTCAGTCGCCAAGGTTGGCTGATAACCCACCGCTGACGGCATACGGCCAAGTAAAGCAGAAACTTCGGAACCGGCTTGAGTGAAACGAAAAATATTATCCACAAAGAATAAAACATCTTGATGAGCTTCATCACGGAAATATTCTGCAACCGAAAGTCCAGACAAAGCAACACGAGCGCGTGATCCTGGCGGTTCATTCATTTGGCCGAAAACCATTGATACTTTATCCAAAACACCGCTATCTTTCATTTCGTGATACAAGTCATTTCCTTCACGAGTACGTTCACCAACACCGGCAAAAACAGAATAACCACCGTGTTCACTGGCGATATTATGAATCAATTCCAAAATAACTACCGTTTTTCCCACACCGGCACCGCCAAACAAACCAACCTTGCCACCCTTGGCAATCGGGCAAATCAAATCAATAACTTTGATGCCAGTTTCTAAAATTTCCGTAGTGTTCGACTGCTCGGTAAACTTTGGTGCTGGACGATGAATCGGATATTTTTTTTCGGTTTTTACTTGTTCCCCGCCATCAACTGTTTCGCCGAGAACATTAAAAATACGACCGAGAGTTTCCTTACCGACTGGAACAGAAATCGGTGCGCCAGTATCAACAACTTCACCGCCGCGTTTTAGTCCGTCAGTGGAACCCATCGCGATACAGCGAACCATATTGGAACCGGTGTGCTGTTCAACTTCCAAAACTAATTTGTGTCCGTTATTGTTAATTTCCAAAGCATGATAAATTTCTGGCAATTTATCCGGGAAATAAACATCAACAACCACCCCGATAACTTGTTTGATGATGCCTAGATTTTTTTGTTTTTCCGACATATTATTTTAATTATTTTTATTCGCAAATTATTCAGCAAGCGCATTGGCACCGGCACTAATTTCGGCAATTTCTGCTGTAATGCCTGCTTGGCGCGCTTTGTTATAAAACAAAGTTAATTCTGCCACCATTTCATCTGCCGCTTCCGTTGCTTGATGCATCGCACTCATACTAGCGCTATGTTCAGAAGCATTTGATTCCAAAAAAGCTTGATATAACTGAACTTCCAAAAGACGAGGAATAATTTTATCCAAAACAGCACGCGGACTTGGCTCAAAAACAAATTCATAATTCCCTTGATCAGCGCCGGAGTGCTTGCTTTCTTTTTCAATAATCATTTCCTTGGCTACCCCAATGTTTGGATTAGAACTAGCAATCCCAAGATATTCATCAACATTCAAATCTACTGGCAAAATCTGCTTCACTCTTGGAATTTGTTTTACCGCACTGACAAAATCAGTATAAGCAACAAAAACCTTGTCATATTTGCGCTCCAAATAATCTTTGGCAGCCATTCTGGAAATTGGCGCAATCGCAGAAATGTTGGTGATAATATCATCCTTAGGAAATTCTGCGGCTACGCTAGTGTTTGGCAATCCATACAAAGAAGACCCTTTTTTGCCGACCAAAATAAAATCTACCGGCACTGGATGGCGAACAATAGATTCTTTAATTTTATTAATTAGAGCAGAATTAAAGCTGCCGCATAAACCACGATTGGAAGTAATCACAATAATTGCCACCCGATTTATTTTTTTTCTTTTAACTAATAAGCGATGCAAAGGCTCGCTCTGAGCTTGAGATAATTTTGCCAAACGCAAAACCGTCTCCCAGCTTAAATTAGCATAAGTGCGAGTTTTCAAAACAGCCTCCAAGGCCTTTCTCATCTTTGCCGCCGAAACCATTTCCATTGCTCTGGTAATTTTTTTGGTATTGGAAACGGATTTAATTCTGCGGGATATTTCCTTTGTTTTTGCCATTTTACTTAATTAAATAATCCACAGTTGCTTTGTAATCTTCAACTAATAATTTCATCTTCTCTTCAATTTCTTCATCAAGTTGTTTTCTTTCAAAAATTAAATTTAAAACTTCGTTATTAAGGTCGGCGTATTGATATAAGCCAGCTTCAAAGTTTCTAATTTTTTCTACTGGAATATTATCCAAATGACCATTCAGCAAAGACCAATAAATCAAAACTTGTTTTGCCACCGCAAGCGGCTGATATTGGTCCTGTTTTAAAAGTTCATATAACCTTTTGCCGCGTTCTAATTTTTTGCGAGTATCTTCATCCAAATCAGAACCAAATTGAGCAAAGCCAGCCAATTCACGATACTGAGCAGCTTCCAAACGCATTTTTCCAGCCACTTTTTTCATTGCCTTAATTTGAGCGGAAGAACCAACGCGAGAAACTGATAATCCGGCGTTAATGGCTGGGCGATTTCCTTGATGGAATAATTCCGGTTCCAAGAAAATCTGACCGTCCGTAATTGAAATAACGTTGGTTGGAATATAAGCTGAAAGATCGCCAGCTTGAGTTTCAATAATTGGCAAAGCAGTAATCGAGCCGCCGCCAAAATCAGAATTTAATTTGCAAGCTCTTTCCAGTAGACGAGAATGGAGGTAAAAAACATCACCAGGAAAAGCTTCGCGTCCTGGTGGGCGGCGAAGTAATAAGGAAATCTCACGATAAGAAACGGCATGCTTGGATAAGTCATCATAAACAATCAAAACATCTTCACCCTTATCGCAAAAATATTCCGCCATCGCACAACCGGCATAGGGAGCAATATAGAGCAAAGAAGCCGGGGAAGAAGCGCCAGCCAAAACAACAGTTGTGTATTCCATTGCGCCAGCTTCTTCTAATTTGGCAACAAGACTAGCCACTTTTGATTCTTTCTGACCGATTGCCACATAAATACATTTCATATTCTGCCCTTTCTGATTGATGATTGTATCGATCGCAATTGCTGTTTTCCCAAGTTGGCGATCACCAATAATAAGTTCACGCTGTCCGCGGCCAATCGGAATCATCGCATCAATTGATTTGATGCCGGTTTGAACTGGTTGATTAACTGAAGCACGAGTAATAACGCCCGGAGCAATTTTTTCTACCGGATAAAAATCCTTGGTTTCAATTTTTCCCTTGCCATCCATCGCTTCACCGAGAGGATTAACCACCCGTCCAATCATTGCTTCTCCAACCGGCACTTCCAAAATACGTTTGGTTGCTAAAACTTCATCACCCTCTTTGATGTTGGAAAATTCACCGAGAATAATCGCGCCGACCAAATTTTCTTCCAAATTCAAGGCCACGCCAGCAACTTCACCGTGACTGGTTTTGAACATCAAAATTTCAGACATCATTGCTTCTGATAATCCAGAAACAAGAGCGATGCCATCAGAAATTTTTAAAACTCTGCCGACTGATTTCTCGCTGATTTCCGCTTTAAATCCGGATATTTCCGTCTTCAATTGTTCAATGATAAAGTCTTTGGTAAACATATTAATAATTTATAATTAAAAATTGATCTTAAAATTATTTTTCCATTTTATTTTTTAGATCTTCCAGGTTAGTCTTCAAGCTGCCATCCAAGACCCGGCTTTCATATTTCAAAACAAAACCACCCAGCAAATCCTGATCAACCTCTTCCGTTAAAACAATTTTTTTGGCACCAGTTTTGTTTTTTAAATAATCTGTAATTGCTTCTCGAGAATTATCAGCTAATTGATGGGCGCTGGAAATTGAAGCTGGCAATTCCCCGTTTTCCTGATTCCAAATTTCCTCAAAAGCAGAAATAATCTCATTTTCGAGGTTCAACACACCATCTCTTCCCAAAACCGCGACAAAGTTATGCAAAATCTTCCGAGATTCTTCTTCAGATTTTCCGGACAATGATTCATATAAACTTTGGGCGTATTGTTTTGGATTAATTTTCATATCGACTATTTAACCAAATTTTTTATTAGCTCCTGATCTTTGGCACCGTCCATTTTTTCTTTGAGTAATTTTTCAACAGTCAAAGTTACCAAAGAAGCAGTTTCGGCTTTTAGCTCTTTCAAAGTTTCTGCTTTTTCTGCTGCCAATTTTCCTTTTTCTGAGCTAATAATTTTTTCAATATCTTCTTTGGCTTTTTTGATCATTTCGTCTTGACGTTTTGCGCCTTGAAGATCGGCCGCGGCCAAAATTTCCGTAGCGGCTTTTTTGGCTTCAGTAATAATTGTCTTTTTTTCGGTTTCCGCCTCCTGTAATCGATCTTCAATTTCTTTGGCGTCAGCCAGGCTTTTTTCAATTTTTTGGCTTCGCTCCGCCATCATTTTGGCAATCGGCTTAAAAGCAAAAAAATAAAGCACTCCCAAAACAATAGCAAAATTGACCGTTTGGGCGATAAACAATTTTAAATCAAGATGAAATGTAGAAACTAATGAATCCATATTTTTATAATAAGCTAATAGCTGGACCGAAAAAAATTCGGTCCAATAAACCAGCTTACTATTTGATACTGAAGGCAATAACCAAAGCGTAAATAGCAACCGCTTCTGCAAAAGCTGAAGCCAAAAGCATTGGCACCAAGATTTTGCCAGCAGCTTCCGGATTGCGGCCGATTGCTTCCATCGCTTTTGCACCAATCATTCCGATACCAAGAGCTGGAGCGATAGAACCGAGGCTGATAGCCAAAGCCTTTGCTAACATTACATTTTCCATACTGTTTATTTTCAGCCGCCAAGCAAATAGCTGAGCCAGCTGAATTATTTAATTCTTTATATATTAAAATTAATTTTAATGCTCTTCAGCTGTCGTGGCGACAGTTAAATATGTCAAAATTAACATGGCAAAAATAAGGGCTTGAATCAGGCCAACAATAATTTCCAAAAACATAAAAGGAATCGGCACTCCAAAAGCCAAAATAGCAGACATGGCGGCTAACAAAACTTCTCCGGCAAAAACATTACCGAACAAACGAAAGGACAGACTGGCAATTTTTGCTAATTCAGAAATAATTTCAATTACTCCGACGAAAGCTTTGATTGGATTAACTAATAAAATAGTTGGCTCTTTGATAATTTTTTTGGGAATTTCCAAAAAGGCTTT
>CAZXPO010000010.1:0-4104 GCA_964643165.1 uncultured Gammaproteobacteria bacterium
ACTTGAGAAACAAAAGGTTCTAGATTAGCATCGCTTTTTTGAAATTCAATTAAAGATCGGAGAGCAGTTGGTTTTTTTGTTTTTGTTAAATAGGATTTGGCTTGTTCTTCTTTGATGGCGAATTGAATAAAATCCCAAGCCTCGTTTTGGTATTTGCTTTTTTTAGAGACAGTTTCCAACCAATAATTTGCAATATTAACTTCTGGGTTGCCAGAAATTTGAGGAAGTTTTACTACTGAAAAGTTCATTTTTGGCGCACGAGCCTTGATGGTTGGCAGGTCATAAGAATAACCGAAAGTCATGGCTAAATTTCCACTGATAAACATATCAAGAGAATTAGGCAAGGTTTCATTCCAGGAATAAACTTCTTTGATTGGATTGCTGAAATCAGTAAAAAAGACTAAAGCACCAAGACCAGGATTGTAGCCTGAATTGGCCAATCTTTCAGGTATTTTATTGAAAACAACTTGATTATTTTCAATAATAGTGCTGCCGTTTTGCATCATTAAAGCGATTAAAATATCGCTAAAACGAGAAATATTTTTACTAGTCCCCAAAGCTACTCCGGACTGAGTGATTTCTCTTTTGGTGTTTTGTTTGGTTAGTTTTTTTACATTCTGCTGAAAAACTTGATCCCAATACATTGGTGGATTAGCAATCCCGGCGCTGTTAAATAAATCTTTATTGTAAAATAAAGCCAAGGTGTCGACCGACAAAGGCAATCCCAAAATTTTTCCGTTAACAATTGCATCGTTCGCCACAACATCAACAAATAAGCGTTGAAGATCATTAATGGTGAGACTTTTTGAAGTTCTCATCTCGGAAACGGTTTCTTTTTGAATGCCGGTTTTCTCTACTTGATAGGCCATGGTTATTTGTTCTGGAAGCGGTGTAATTTTGTTTTCATATTTTTTTACCCAAGTATTATGGATTGAAAAAATATCTGGACCGCGGTCTTCGGCAAGGGCGTTGATTAGTTCTGATTCGTATTCTTCAATGCGATATTTGCGGTAGTTGATAGTGATATTCGGATGAAGGGTTTTATATTTGGCAATAATTTCACTAAAGGCATCAGAATCATCAAAAACTCGCCAGTATTCCAGAGTGATGGGTTCAGTCGCTTTTTTTACTTCCTTGCTGGCAGTTTTGCAGCCAAAACCGGAAGTGATAATAAAAATAAATAATAAAAATAAAACGACCAGCTTTTTGTTCATATAATTAGTAATTCAAAATTGTTGATATCAATCTAATTATAGCAAATTGTATCGTTGCTTCGCAAACTTAGAGCTTCCGCTAAATGCTCGATCTTTATTTCTGTTTCTCCTTCTAAATCAGCAATTGTTCTGGCAATTTTGATAATTTTTACTTTTGCTCTTTCGGAGCAATTCAACTTTTTAATTGCTTGCTGAAAAAAGTCCTTTTCTGCTTTGCCAAGGTTGTCTAAAAAATTAAATTTATCTTCAGGACAGCGGCCATTTAGAAAGCCTCTTTTGGCTTGAATTTTTCGAGCATTAAAAATATTTTTTAGAGATGGATAATAGTTTTCTGATTTTTCAAAACTACTTCGATTAATGGTTATTTGCAAATCAAAGCGATCTAGAATTGGGCCGGGAATTTTTTGCTGATAACGGGAAAGATCGGAGGGGCGGCAGCGGCAAGCAATTTTTTTATCTCCAAAATATCCGCAAGGACAAGGATTGATAGCTGCCACCAAAATAAAAGCACAAGGAAATAAACATGATTCTTCGGCGTGCGAAATTAAAATTTTATCTTCTTCCATTGGCTGGCGCAGGGCGTTGATGATTGCTTTTGGAAATTCGGTAAATTCATCAAGAAATAAAATTCCGTGATGACTGAGAGAAATTTCACCTGGACGCATTATTTTTCCGCCACCCAAAATTGCCAATCTTGAAGAAGAGGAATTAACATTCCGAAATAGTCCTTGAGAATAAGAAATATTGTTATTTGATGTCAGTCCAACCAAGCTTTTGAGACAAGCAATTTCCAAAGCTTCTTTTTTTTCGTTTGGCGGCAAGGATTTGGCCATTGCTTTGGCAATCATTGTTTTGCCGCTGCCCGGCGGGCCAATCATTAGAAGGTGATGTCCACCGGCCAAAGAAATTTCTGCTGCTCTTTTGGCTTGGTTTTGTCCATAAATTTTTCGCCAAATTTTTTGCTGGTCGCTTATTTTTGGCAAATTTGGCAGTGTCAATTTTTTTGGGGCTAAAGTTTTTCCTTTAAAAATAAAATCGGCTAATTGGTTCAAAGAAGAAATGGGAAATATTTTTATTCCTTCAATTATTGAAGCTTCAACTAAATTTTCTTCAGGAATAAAGACTTCAGTAAAGCCTTGTTGGGCAGCCAAAATAATCAGAGGAACAATCCCTTTGATTTTTTTGGTTTTTCCAGAAAGAGAAAGCTCGCCGGCAATAAAAAATTTTCTTGGTGTAATTTTTATTTTGTTTTTTAATCCCAAAATTGCCAAAGCGATTGGCAAATCGTATTGTGAGCCTTTTTTTCGAATGCCGGCGGGAGCTAGATTGACAGTGATTTTTCTTTTGGGGAATTCGTAACCGCTGTTTTTGATGGCACTGCGAATGCGTTCCTGGGACTCATTAACCGAGGCATCCGGCAAGCCGACAATGCTGATTTTTCCCAATTCGCCGCCGCCCTGATCAGCTTCAATTTCCACCAAAACTGCTTCCAATCCAATCAAGGAGGCACAAAATATTCTGTGAGCCATAAAAATAAAATAAGACCATCTTTATTAATGGTCTTATTTTAACAAATAGCTAATAAATTTTAGTTAAACAAAAGCTAACGAGTTGTTGAAGCTTCTTCGAGGCGAATGCTCAGCAGTTTACTAACCCCGTCAGACTGCATAGTAACGCCATAAAGAATGTTTGCTTTCTTCATTAAAGCACGATTGTGGGTGATGGCGATAAATTGAGTTTGCTGAGAAAGGTCATCAAGAATTTTTGCTAAACGTTCTGAATTTGCTTCATCCAGGGCAGCATCAACTTCATCCAAAACCACAAAAGGAGAAGGATTAGCACTGATGATTGCGCAAATTAAGGCAATAGCAGTGAGGGCGCGTTCACCTCCGGAAAGCATAGCGACGTTTTGGATTTTTTTACCAGGAGGAATTGCTTGAATTTCAATACCACCGGAGCCAGTAGCATTTAGTTTGCGGAGATTTTTAATAGTTTTTAATTTTTCAGCAACCAAGCCGCCAGCTTCTTCTTCACTGGCTTTTTCTTCTTCCAGATTTTCTACTTTCATGATTTTTGCTTCTCCGCCGTTAAATAAAATTTTGAAGTACTCACTGAATTTTGAAGAGATTTGTTTGAATTCTTCCTCAAAGCGATTTTTGATATTAACGTCTAATTCGTTAATGATTTTTTCTAAAGATTTGATGGCTTCATTCAAATCGTTAGTTTGTTCGCTTAAAAAATCAAAACGAGATTTTGTGTCTTCATATTCTTTTTCGGTTTCTGGATCAAGACCGCCGATTTGTTCTAATTGGCTTTTTAGATCAGCAATCTTTTTTGCGCTTTTTTCACGTTCCAAATTTTCAACCTTCGGGCTATTTTTGATTTCGGCTAATTGCAGTTCGTCTTCGCGGATATTATTTTCCAAATCTTCCAGCCTGGTCTCTTGACGGGCGGCGTTGATTTTTATTTCGTTAAGTTCGGCGTTGAGAGTGTTAACTTCATTCTGAAGATTTTGGATAGCTTTTTGGGCCGCAAATAATTTTTCTTTTTCTCCTTGGCGGGCTTCTTCCAAAACATTTGCCTTTTCTTTGATGGTTTTTATTTTTTCATCAACGGCAGAAATTTTTTCATTCAAGATATTTTTTTCTTGATTGATTTTTTCAGCATCAAACTTGACACTGGCCTTGGCAATCTTGGCGGCAATGTCTTCTAGTTCGCGATCGATGCCGGATATTTGAGATTTTAATAAACGAACCCTTTCTCTTTTGGCTGATAAATTTAAGCGGGCCTCGTTAATTTTGGCAATAACATCTTGTTTCTCATTGTATCTTTCTAAGGAATGGATATTTTTTTCTGTTTCAGAAATTTCTGCACTGATTGCTTCGGCTGA
>CAZXPO010000010.1:4204-16005 GCA_964643165.1 uncultured Gammaproteobacteria bacterium
CCGGCCAAAAATTCATTAACCAAGCGGCTAATTTCTTCTTTGTTGTCGCGATTCTTGTTTTGTTCCAACCAGCGGTTGGCTTCCCTGATTAGATTGTTTAGCTCATTAATCTTTTTTTCTACGCCAGATAGCTGTTGGTTTAGTTCATTTTCTTGTAGATTGGAAATACTAGTTTTTAATTCGTTAATCTCTAATTCAATTTGAGATTTTTGTTGAAGCAATTCTTCCTGTTTGTTGTTCAACCAGCTGACATCGAATTGTCCTTGGGCTTCCAGGTTGGCTTCAATAACTGCGTCTAAGCGGTTGATTTGTTTGGACAATCTTTCTAATTCTTCTTTTTTAATATAAATTCCCCTTTTTAATTCACCAGCTTTTCTGAGGTCTTGTTCGATTTCGGAAAGTTTTTCTTGTAAAGGTTTTTCGTTTGGATTTTCTAAATCAACTTCCAGGCTGGAAATTTCTGAAAAAATTTGGTTTTTTTGTTCGGCAAGTTCTCCTTGTTTCTTGTTCAGCCAGCTGACATCGAATTGTCCTTGGGCTTCCAAATTTATTTCTAATTCGGCTTGCAAGCGAGCCAGTTGTCCGACTAAATTATTTCTTTCGTTTCGTTGTTGTTCTAATTCCAATTCCACCGCCCGCAAATCCGCTGAGCGATCGTCAGTTTTTATTTTGTTTAATTCTTGATTTAATTTTTCTAGTCTTTGGGTTTTTTCAATTTGATTTTTTTCTAATTCTAAGAAGCGGCGATTGAATTCAGAAAGACGTCCATCAATTTCTTGCCAGATAAAACTATAATATTCTAGTTGATAGATTTTTAATTCTATTTCCAGCTCGCTGCGTTTTTTTAATTTTTCTACTTGGCGGGTTAGAATTTTTAGGCGCGGTCGGATTTCTGCTAGCAGCATGTCTACTTGTTGGAGATTTTCATAACTGCTTTGCAGTTTGCTCAGTGCAGCTTCACGTTTGATTTGGAATTGTTTGACTCCAGTGGCCTCATCAAAAAAATCTTTTCTTTCAGAGGCGTTGGTGTTTAGAAAGCCTTCAACCATTCCTTGGCCGATAACGCTATAAGTCCTTTGGCCAAAATTTGCTTTGGCTAAAAGAAGTTGAATATCCGCCAAACGAACTCTTTGTCCGTTAATTAAATATTCACTTTCGCCGCTTCTAAAAAGACGGCGCGTGATGACAATTTGGGAATATTCAAAAAATGACTTTCCTTTTTCGTCACGGACATCTTCTTCTCCTTCTTCTCGAGAAATTTTGATAGCGCTCTTGTCTTCATTATTTAAAAAGAGGGAGACCTCAGCCATGCTCAGCTTGTTTTTTTGATCCGAGCCGGAGAAAATAACATCTTCACTTTTTTTGCCGCGCAAAGTTTTTAGGCTTTGTTCACCCAAAACCCAGCGGACGGCATCGGCAACATTGGATTTTCCGGAACCATTTGGACCGACAATTGAAGTAATACCACGCCTTTTTTCATTAATAATTCCAGGAAAAAGAAGGGAATTTTTGGTGGCGAAGGATTTGAAGCCTTGAATTTCTAATTTTTCTAAATACATAGTAAAAAAATAAAGGCAAAGTATTTGCCGTTCGTTTGTCTGATTACTATAATATAATATGATAATTTTAGCCCAAGCGCAAACTAATGATTTTTTAGTATTGACAAAACCTTAATAAAATGTAAAACTTAGAAAGTTGGCACTTGACTTCGGATATTATTCATTATAATATTAAGCAAGACTAAAGACCTCGAGTGACTCTGGAGGTTTCATTGTTTAAATAATAAATTAGCAAACAATATGGCCGAGAAAACTACTGCCGTCAAATCCGGCGAAGCAAAGAGAGATAAGACTATCACCCAGGATTCAGAATTGAAGCCAGGAATGACTGTGCGTATTCACCAAAAAATCAAAGAATTGAATTCCAAAGGTGAAGAAAAAGAAAGAATCCAGTATTTTGAAGGAATGATTATTGCCCGCAAACACGGAAAAGAAACTGGTTCAACCATCACTGTCCGCAAAATTTCCGACGGTATTGGTGTAGAAAAGATTTTTCCTTTAAATCTGCCAACAATCACCAAAATAGAAATCAAAAAAGTTGCTGATGTCCGTCGTGCAAAATTAAATTATTTGAAGAACGGCTACAAAAAACGTTTGAAAGAGACAGTTGTAAAAGCTGTTAAAAAATAATCTTTTGGTTTTGGGGCGGATGGTGAAATTGGTAGACACGCAAGCTTGAGGGGCTTGTGGCCGCAAGGCCGTGGAGGTTCGAGTCCTCTTTCGCCCACTCAAAGTTTCCAATATTAAAATTGTTTTCATAAAAAGCTTCGGCTTTTTTTGGGGCGTATAGCTCAGCTGGTTAGAGCACTTCGTTTACACCGAAGGGGTCCGGGGTTCGAATCCTCGTGCGCCCACATTGAAAATCCAATGTGGGTTTTTTATAATTTTCATTAAAAAATAAATAAAAAAAGGAGAAAAACAATGGAAAAAATTAACCAAACACAAGACGAAAACAAAATTTCAAACGGAAAAATTTTAGTTTCTGAATTTGCCAATCAAAAAGCCAAAGAAAAAAAGAAACTTTTAGAAAAAGATGTTACAGAAAATGTGATTGAAAGCAATAAGGATTATCCTGAAAGCGATTCAGCTTTTATTGCTGCGAACCAATTAAAAGTTTTGAAAGAATTAATGGAATCATTTTATCCCGTTGAAAGAGATCCATCAAAAACAGATGTTATTCAATTGGGTGATGTTATCACCTTCAGACACAAACAAAAAGAAATTGTCAGAATAGCAGATGGTTATATTTATGCAACTAATGTTTGTCCATGTTTAACTGATTTGGTTGGTAAAAAACGGGGCGATAAAGCAACTATTGGCAACATGATCAATGTTGAAATAATTGATTTTTGTGCTCCAAAATAAAATTTACAAATCAAATCACGAGGAAGTCCTGTAGCGATACAAGTCTTCCTTTTTTTATAGTCCTGGACTAAAATAAAAGCATGAAATTTATCAGCAATAACGAACAAGAAACACTGGAATTGGGTAAAAAAATTGCTTCCACTTTACGCGGCGGCGATATTGTTTCTTTGGTTGGCAATCTCGGTGCTGGAAAAACGGTTTTGACGAGAGGAGTTAGTGAATTCTTTGGGGTTAAAAAAGGAGTAAAAAGTCCGACTTTTACTTTAATGAATATTTATTCAGCAAATAATTCCAAAATAAAATTTATTTGTCATATTGATGCCTATCGTTTAAATAGGGCTGAAGATTTGTTAGCAATTGGTGCGGTGGAATATTTTGATGATCCAGAAACTTTGACGATTATTGAATGGGGAGATAAAGCCAAAAACATTTTACCTCGTCGCGCCAAAACAATCACTATCGATAATATTAACGAAAATAAAAGAAAAATATGTTTGAATTAAATTATTTTTTAAATCGTGAAAAAATTCCGAGCAAAGAAGAATTAGCAGAGGCTTTTGCTTCTGATGGATCCAAGAGAACACATAAGGGCACCTTTTTCTCTCCAGAAGAAGAAATAAAAGAAAAAAAATTAGAAACTTCTTGGGGAAAAAATTACGAAGAAGTAATTAACGCAATTTTTGATTATCAAGAAGATGTTGATGGAGAGGAACAAAAAATTATCGAAAAAAGAAAAGAAATTGCTCTCAAATTTTTAAAGAAAGTCTTGGAAGATATCGATGATTATATTATGCAAATTAATAATCTGAAGAATCTCTCGAATAATAGTGATTCAGAAAATATCAAAGATTATCAGGCAGACTACAAGATGTCCGACGAGAATAGACGCGATGCCCACAACAAATTAATAAATGACCTAAAAATTACTGTCCGTTTTTTGAATACTTGTTTTAATGCTAATTTTCCAGACGAGGAAAGAATAAAAATTGAAAAAGGTTATCAAGACCGCATAGGCAAAAGCGAAGAAGAAATAAGAGAAATTAACAAAGACAAACATTTTATTAATTTTTCAACTCCGGGAGTGGTTATGGATTTTTCGAATATGCCCAAAGATCCTATTGGAGAAAGAAATTATATTGCCGAATGGGCTTTTGGTATTTTTGATGATTTGGCAGTTCTAGAAAAAGAAATTCCAAGATTAGAAAAAGAAAAAAGAGCTAGTTTTCACTAGCTCTTTTATTAAAAGTTGAACTACTTAGCTGTTTTATTAAAAGAAACAGCTTTTCTTTTTCTCCAGGCAGAGCAATTTTGTTTTTTTTTGCTATTTCCTGAAAAGAGGTCACTAACTCTTCTTTTTCCTTTTCTAATTTTTTTATTGCCTGTTCTTCGCGAAATATTTTTTTAATTTTGATGCGAAAAATAACAGAAGTAATTTTTTTAGATAAAGAAATTAGCTCAGGATGGGAAATTTTTTCCATTTTTTGTTTTTTTGTTAAAGAAGTTTGATGTGATAATACTAATCGCTCCGAAACAAATCATAACATCTGCCAAATTGAAAACCGTGAAGTTTTTGATCTCCAGGTAATCAATGACAAAGCCATAATTAATGCGATCTGTAAGATTATTTATAGCACCAAAAAGAATTGTTGTCAAGAGAACAACTTCTCTTGTTTCAGATTTTTTCTTTATTATTAGATAAATAATATAAGAAATAAGAATCAGCATGATTAAACAAATGGTGATAATTAAAGGAATTCCAGAGAAAGGCAAAGAGAAAGAAATAAAACTATTTGGCGTGAAGGACAGTTTGAAGATGCCGCCAAAAGATATTTTTGGCAGTAAATTTCTCACCGCAAAATATTTTAGAATGCGGTCGATAATAAAAAACATAGCTATAATAATTGCTATGTTCTTTGGATTTTTGTAGAAAGACGTTTTAGTCATTTTCTTGAAGTTCGGTTTTGCATTCAATGCAGGAGCTGGCAGTTGGTCTGGCAATTAATCTTTTTGGAGAAATTGGCTTTTTGCAGTATTTGCAGGTGCCATAAGTGCCTTTTTTGATGCGATCAAGGGCATTTTTAATGTCTTTGAGGGTGCTTTCAAATATTTTTTCGGTTGCCAGATTTGTTGAATAATCAGAAATCTCTTGGACGTTTTCGTCCACTTTGTATCCATATTCTGGAAATTTGGCGCCAATATTATCGGATTCATGAGAATCTTTACCAGAAATATTTTTTAAATCATTCATAATTTGTTTTTTCTGGGCAAGAAGGGCTTTCTCGATCTTCGCGATATCTTCAGCACTAATAAGGTTTGGATTTTGCTTTTGTTCTTTCATATTTTTGGATAAAAATAATGACCCAATAGAAGGTCTCTGATACGACAATAATAGCTTATTTTTTGGGTTTTTGCAATAGGGCAAGTCTTTTGACAAGAAAAAAACTTTTTGCTATTATTCGAATGACCACTGGAAGTGGTTTTTATCTCTGGATCGGTAGCTCAGTTGGTTAGAGCGCTGCCCTGTCACGGCAGAGGTCGCGGGTTCGAGTCCCGTCCGTTCCGCAATTAAAAAAGACTCAATTTTTGAGTCTTTTTTGTTTAAGAACTTAAAAAATAAACAGTTTTTCAATGGTAGTTTGCAAAGCGGAAGCTACATCGTGAGCCAATTTCAGAGAAGGATTATATTTTCCTTGCTCCAAAAAAACAATCGTCTCCCGTCTAATGCCGGCTTGCTTGGCTAATTCTTCTTGGGTGATTCCCAATTTTTGTCTCAATTCTTTTATATTATTTTGCATAATTTTCTAGGGGGCAAATTTCTGTTGGTTGCGGTGCTGCTGGTTGGCCGTGTTTTACCCATTGTCCATTGGTGCAAAGCCAGCTGTCTTCGCCACTAATTAAGCGCAAGCTTCCGGCGGCAAAAATAGCAGCAAAAATGCCGGCGATAATAAAATAAATACCAAAAGTTTTAATCCAAGATTTAAAACTATGTTTTTCGGTTTTCATTTTTAATTTTAAATAATAGAAGATTGCTGAGTTAAGAAGCATGATGCCGCAAACAAAATAAGAAGTAATCATGGCAAAATTATAAAATTCATGATTACTGCCAGCAAATTGCATTAAAACAAAAAATGCCAAGGCTAAAAAAACACTAACGATAGTAATTGTATAGCGAGCAGCCTTGCCGGCGAGCGCGTAGTCGCACTCGTCAGCGATTACTCCATCAACTTGTTGGCGCAAGTTATAAAGGATTAACCAAGAAAGAATCATGGCAACCAAGGGTATTAAATAGTTGCCGCTAGAAACAGAGAAAGAAACGCCGAAAGCCAGAAGCATCACTACTGCCATTCGGTATTTGTTGTACTTTTTAAGAGTCATAGTTTTTAATGTTAATTATTTCTAACTTAATGTTATATTATTCTAACATTATTGTCAAGATATAGTCCACTATTGACATTTTTTGCTTAATATTATATAATTATCTTCGATTAGTTCATTTAAAAAAAGGAGAAATAATGAAAAAAAGAAAAAAAATTGTAAAATATGTGTTATTTTCGATGTTTTGTTTTTTTATAACAAACCTCTTCACATATTTGTTTAATTTTTGGGAACTAGGCTTTGAAAACCTGAACCAAAATTTAATTGTTAATAATTTGGCAACATTTTTTGCCTTGTTAACAGTTGTTTCCGTCAAGGAAGTAAAATTTTTCTACACAGAAGATCCTGAGCTAATAGAAGGTGTTGTTGCAATAGGTTTTATATCTGGATTCTTATTAACACTTCCAGATGTTTCATATTCTTTGTCGAGTATGAAAATATTTTTTGCAATTTGCTCATTACTATTAATCTTTTTCTTCTCGACTATCCGTTTAAAGTTTGGAATAGTTTGTGTCGTGGCAATCGTTACGACCGGAGTTGTTTTGAGATTTTTTTTCGGAGTGTTGGTTACAGTAGAGATTTATGTTTATTTTTCTGTCGTTTGTTTAGCCAGCGCATTAATAGGCTTTGCTATGCGACGCAGTTTTTTATTATCAAAAAAAATACTAGAAAAAGTAAAAGAAAAAAACAAAAACAATTAAAAAAACAACTAAAAAAAATTTAAAAAAGTCGTATGATTTATTCATACGACTTATTTTTTTGTTCAAATTATGGTTACCAAGAAATTTTTTTAATTCTGTGTTCTTCTAAATATTTATTGGCTTTGGAAAAATGTTTACATCCGAAAAAACCAGAGTAGGCAGATAATGGTGAAGGGTGAGTGGATTCCAAAATTAAATGTTTGGTCTGGTCAATTAAAGTTTTTTTGCTGCGGGCATAATTTCCCCACAAAATAAAAACCAGGTTTTCTCTTTTGTCGGAAAGGGTTTTGATCACGTGATCGGTAAATTCTTCCCAACCTTTTTTGCTGTGGGATGCTGGTTGATGAGCAATGACGGTGAGAATGGCATTAAGGAGAAAAACTCCTTGTTCTGCCCAGGGTTCCAAATTTCCGTCATTAAAATCTTTTTTTATTCCCAAATCATCTTCAATTTCTTTGTAGATATTTTTTAGGGATGGGGGCGGGATAATTCCTTGCGGTACTGAAAAACAGAGTCCGTGCGCTTGATGCGTGCCGTGATAAGGATCTTGTCCGAGAATAACTACTTTAACTTTTGAAAATGGCGTTAGCCAAAAAGCTTTGAAAACTTCTTCTGGCTTTGGGTAAACAGTTTTGCTTAAATATTCTTCACGGACAAAATTAGTGAGCTTGGCAAATTTTTCGGTAGCAAAAAAATCGCTTAACGCTTCTTTCCATTCTAGTTCAATATCCACTTTTCTTTCCATATTAATTAAATGTTTTCCTGCTTGGTATTATAAATAATTCTTTTTTCCGGTTCCAAGCCATTTTCTAAAAGAATTATTTCGGTGTTGCCAAAATGAAATTCACTCAAAACACTTTTCCAGTCTAGGTTATAAAAAGCGCAATAAATCATTTTGCCAATATCGCCATGGCAGACCAATAAAATATTTTCGTGGTTATCATTTTCTTCTAACCAAGAAAAAAGTTTTTTGGCGCGAACAATTAATTCAGGAAAGGTTTCTATCTCATCTCCTTCAATAAGATAAGTAACGGTATCAGTGTGGATTAAACCATTTTTGTTATTTTCCAAGGCTTCGGAAATTAATTTTCCAGTCATCGCACCGAAATCTCTTTCAATTAATAAATCTAATTTTTCAGGTTTGTCCAAGCCAAGAATTTCGGTTGCCGCTAATGCAGTGTCATAAGCTCTTTGGAGTGGTGAACTATAAACTTTTTCAATTTTTAAATTTAGCTCTTTGATGTTCTTCGCAAAAAGTTCCGCCTGTTCTTTTCCAAGAGCGGTTAGTGGTTTATCTCGGTGGCCATTAAGAATAGCTCGGGCATTGTCTTCGTCTTGTCCATGTCTGGCTAAATATATTTTTCTCATAGCGAACTAGTCAATTGATTGAAAAAAATCGCAATGAGCATTGAAGGGAACCATCGCTTGGGCTTCCGTGCAAAAACCAGCGTTGCCATCTGGTTGATAGCTGGTGCAGTTTTTGCAAGAAGTGCTTTCGTTGTCCCAATCTTCTTTGTAGTCTGATTCAATTTCGTGTGACATATTTTTATAAAGTAAAAGCGGAGAGACAGGGATTTGAACCCTGGATACCATTGCTGGTATACCGCATTTCGAGTGCGGCGCTTTCGACCACTCAGCCATCTCTCCAATCGTCCTTGCGGACGTTTATTTTTTTAATCTTTTAATTTCTTCTTCGGTCAGTGGTCGCCACTTTCCTTCGGCGAGTGAGCCCAGATCAATACCGGCTAAATTAATTCTTATTAAATCTTTAACGGCATAACCAAGGGCTTCAAACATGCGACGGATTTGTCTTTTGCGGCCTTCGTTTAAGGTTATGATAAATACACCGTTTTGTAAATATTTGATTTTTGCCGCTTTCATCGGTCTTGTTTCTTCCGGCACCATTATTCCCGCCAGCAATTCATTTTTAATCATTGCCATATCGCGCGGACTCCATTCAACGTTTTTTGGACTAGCGAGATTAACGCGATAAGTTTTTTCGTGTTGATAGCGTGGGTGGCTTAGCTGTTGGGCGAAGTCGCCATCATTGGTGAGAATTAACAAGCCTCGACTATCTTTGTCTAAACGGCCAATCGCAAAAAGTTTTTCTTTGAATGGCACAAGTGAAAAAATATTTTTTTCGTCTTTGAATTGGGCACTAGTGCAAGTGTAGCCAGCAGGTTTGTTGAGAGCAAGATAAGTAAAATTACCAGAAGCTTGAGCCAAACGTCGTCCTCTAATTTTTATTTCAGCGTCTTCGGTGACCCGACAGCCAGCTTCGGCAATCATGCCGTCAACTTCTACTTTGCCATCTTTAATTAAGGCTTCGGCATCACGGCGAGATAAGCCACTGCGAGAAGCAATAACTTTTTGAAGGGGAAAATCATTCATATATTTATTCTTTTTCTTTTGGTTTAATTAGGATTGCGGTTAAAGCGATAATGGTCCAGAAAATTAAGGAGAGATCGTTTTTGAAATAAGGGACATCAACTAACCCGTGGACAATAATTGCTGTCATCGCTGTACCAGCGCCGAGAATCAAAAATCGTTCGCGGTCTTTGTCTTTCAGTGTTGTACGGAATGATAAAAATAATTGTTTACCAATTAGCCAGACAAAAACTAACAAACCAAAAAATCCAAGTTCACTCCAAAAATTAAAAACAATATTGTGAGGATAGAAATAAATTTCTACTGGCTGCCAAACGCTATCGCGATATTCTTTATTCCAAAGAACTTTGCGCAACCAATCTGGGTCATCGTTTTTCACAAAAATTCCATCTTGATGAAATGGGGTAACCGCTTTTTGATAACCGCTCAAGCCAGCACCGGTGATTAGCCTGCCGTCTTTTAACATCTGCCAGGTTTCGGTCCATTGTTGACGGCGAATCTGTCCGGATAAGTCCATTAAGGTTGCTTTTTCAGTGGCGTAATTTCTGATTGGTGCAAAATTAAAAATACCAACCAAACCAATCACGGCCAAAGTGATGGCGAGATAGCGAGGTTTCTTTCCGGAGAAAAACAAAAACAACCAACTGCTCCCGAGAATCGCAATCAAAGCACCTTCAGATTGAGCAAAAATAATTGCGGTAACAGAAATTAAAATTAAAATCAGATAAAAAAGTTTTTTCAAAGAATCGCGAAAATTATTTTTGACTGGGAAAGAAAAAAATCTTCCCATTGCCAACATCGTGATTGGTGCGAGAAATAGGCCAACGGCGTTTGGATAAGTAAACCAAGACACCACGCGGCGAGTTTCTTCGGCTGCCCAAAAAGGATTAGCAATAAAGTTGCCACTAAATTTTTGATAAATAGCAAAGAGAGCCGTCAAAAAAGCAGAAACACCCAGAGCGCCAATGATTTTTCTGACACCGTCTTTTCCTTTGAAAGTTTGAACAACAACAAAGAAGAAAAGAATTGGCTCCAAAAAGTAAGCTTTCCAAATTCCCAAAGAAGCGGTCCCAAAATTTACACAAACAGCAATACTGGCGGCAATAATTACCAATAAAGCTTCTTGCCAAAAGCGTGGCAATTTCCAAGATTTTGGTTTTATGGCTGTTTGCCAATTTTTTATTACCCAAACGGCGAAAATAATTAGCACCATCAGTTCCAAAATAGTGAAAGGAATACCCAAAACTTCAAAACGGATGAGGTATGATGGCAAAAAAACTAGACACAAGATAATCGCCTTTTTTAGATTCAAAAAAGCCAAGATTGTGAAGAGAATTGCCACTCCGATAATATATAAATTCATATCAATAATTATAGCACAGGTACTAAAAAACCGGATTACACCGGTTTTCTAGATATTGTTGAGAATTTAAGCGCGTTCAGTATATTCTCCAGAATCTGTATTGATGCGGATAATATCTCCTTCGTTGATGAACAAGGGAACGTTAATCAAGGCGCCGGTTTCTAATTCAACTTGTTTGGTAACGTTGCCGGCAGAATTTCCTCGAACACTCGGTGGAGCAGTAACAACTTTGAATTCCATTTTGATTGGCAGCTCAATAGATACTGGTTTTTCGTTGAAATATAAAACACTAACATCAGTACCTTCCTTCAAAAAACCTTCTTTTTCGCCGATTGATTCCAAAGAAAGGCTAAATTGTTCAAAACTTTCGTTGTCCATAAAATAAGCTTCTTCCTTGTCTTTGTACATGAAGTTAGCTTTTTTTACTTCTGTTTCAGCTTCATCAGCTTTTTCCGCTCCTTGGAAAGTTTTTTCTAAAGTATTGCCATCAATCAAGTTGCGGCATTTTACTTTTAGGACTGCACCGCCGCGACCCATTTTGTGATGGTCGGTTTTGACGATGACGTATGGCAAATTATTAACTTTAATTACTTTGCCGGTTTTGATTTGATTGAAATCTAACATAATAGGGCAGGACCCGCCTCCTGGGAGGCGAGGTAAATAAAAATTATTTGTGAGTATGAGATAAGAGAGCCATGATACGGGCGCGTTTGATTGCCACGGAAAGCTTTCTTTGATGCCAGGCGCAAACGCCAGTGCGGCTTCCTGGAAGCATTTTCATGTAAAAATTTACGAAACGGCGCAAAGTGCGAGTGTCTTTGTAGTCGACATCTAATTGGTTTGCGCAAAAATAACAGTCTTTTTGTTTTTTGATAGCCATAGTTTTATTTTTTAGAATGGAATATTTTCAACGCGGATTTCTTCTTCGGAGTTGTCCATAGAATCTTCAAAAGAAGAAACTTGAGGTGCGCGAGGAGCGCCTCCATCAAAGCCGCCTTTACTATCCAACATAATTAAGTTTTCAGCAACGATTTCTGTGCGATAGCGTTT
>CAZXPO010000011.1:0-1970 GCA_964643165.1 uncultured Gammaproteobacteria bacterium
GGAATTCGTTTGGAGGTTGAAATCTTAATTATCCAGGGTTTAGGAAGCCAATTAAAAAATTTAACCAAAGCCATTCATCGCACTGGTTTGGAAATTGAAGATTTGGTGGTTTCTCCTTTGGCAGCAGCAGAGGCAGTTTTGAGTAGCAAGCAAAAAGAATTAGGAGTTATTTTGGTCAACCTCGGTTCCTCCACCACCTCTTTGGCAGTTTATGAAGAAAGAAATTTAATCCATACAGCAATTTTGCCAATTGGCGCCGAACACATCACTGCTGATGTTGCTCTTGGTTTGCGTTGTCCAATTAATCTAGCAGAAAGAATCAAGTGCGAATATGGCAGCACTTTGCGTGATGGAAGCATCCAAGACGAAGAAATTGATGTTCGTGATTTGGTGAAAGAAGAAGAGGTTAATGATGACATTGAAACTGTTTCCAAAAAATATATTGCTCAAATTATTGATGCACGAGTAGAAGAAATTTTTGAAAAAATTGATAATGAGCTCAAAAAAATTGATCGTTCCGGAATGTTGCCGGCAGGAATTGTTTTTGTTGGCGGCGGCGCTTATCTAGACAATATTGTTGAAAGTGCTAAAAAGAAACTACGCCTACCAGCTTGCGTGGGCAGCGCTAGAAATGTTAAAACTGTTATTGATAAGGTAGCTCAACCAGAATTCTTAACCGCTCTTGGTTTGGTGGTTTGGTCAGGAAAAGGTGAATTTGGGTCAGTTAATAACAAAAATTTCAAAAATAACGTCAATAATTTTTTTGGAAAAGCACGCGGCATGTTCCAAAAAATAATGCCAAAATAAAAAATAATTAATATATCTATGGCTGAAGTAAAACCAGAAATTGAAACTTTCGCAAAAATCAAAGTAGTCGGTGTCGGAGGAGGCGGCGGCAGCGCAATCAATAGAATGATTGAAAACGGCATCAAAGGAGTTGAATTTGTTGCTGTTAATACTGATATTCAAGCTCTCCACTACAACAAAGCTAGTGAAAAAATTCATATTGGAAAAACAGTAACCCGTGGTTTGGGAGCTGGAATGAACCCAGAACTTGGAAAAGCTGCTGCTGAAGAATCACAGAACGAAATCAGAGAAGTTTTGAAAGGCTGCAACATGGTTTTTATTACTGTCGGTTTGGGAGGAGGGACCGGTTCTGGTGCTTCGCCAATTGTGGCTGAAATTGCTCGCGAATTGGGAGCTTTGACTGTTGCAGTGGTCACCAAACCATTCATGTTCGAAGGTGGACAACGAAAAAATATTGCTGATCGCGCTTTTGCCGAACTTGCTGATAAAGTAGACACCATAATTACTGTTTCCAATGACAAATTACTGCAAGTTATTGATAAGAAGACCTCTTTGTTGGATGCTTTCAACATTACTGATGATGTTTTGCGCCAAGGTGTTCAAGGAATTGCCGAAATTATTACTGTTCCGGGCGTCATCAACGCCGACTTCGCTGATGTCAAAGCAGTCATGTCCAATGCCGGTTCAGCTTTGATGGGTATTGGCCAAGCTAGCGGTGAAAATCGTGCGGTAGAAGCTGCTCGTGCGGCAATCAATTCTAATTTATTAGACATGTCTATTGATGGTGCTCGCGGAATTGTCTTCACAATTACTGGCGGAATCGATTTGAGTATGAGCGAAGTGAGCGATGCCGCTAAAGTTATCACTTCGGCCGCTGACGAAGAAGCCAAAATTATTTTTGGTGCAGTAATTGATGAAGATTTGAAAGACATGATCAAAATTACGGTGGTGGCCACTGGTTTTGACGGTAAAAGCAGCAGCAAGCCTAGTGAAAGCCGTAAAAGTTATTCACCAAATCATTTTATTGAAAACGAATTAGAAAAAGACACTTCTTCTTGGGCAGAAAAAACCAAAACTAGTTTACCGCCAATTAAGGCTTCCCAATTAAAACCCTTGGTGACTCCGACAAAAATGGCAGAAAAAAAAGAAGATTCTGAAGAAGA
>CAZXPO010000011.1:2070-11017 GCA_964643165.1 uncultured Gammaproteobacteria bacterium
AAGAAGAGCCGGAAGAAGATGAAGATGATGATTTGAGTATTCCAGCATTTATCAGGAAAAGAATGAATTAATGGTTAATTATTAAATTAGTGTTTTTTATAAAATGAGACCAAAATTGGTCTCATTTTTGTAAAGCAAGCCAACATGGTTGACAGTTGACAGTAAATTGTCAACCTGATAGCATAATAGTATTGAGTTCAATATTATGAATACAAAAGAAAAAATAATACAATTACTAAAAAAACAAAATCAAGTCACTCCTGGTGAAATGGCGGAATATTTAGATATTTCTAGGCAGGCACTTTATAAGCATTTACTAGAAATGTTAAAAAATAAACAAATATTAAAAATCGGTCGCCCCCCGAAGGTTTTTTATGCGTTAAAAGAAAAAGAAGTAAAAATTAAAAAAGTTGAAATTGATACCGAAATAAAGAAGATTATAGATCAAAACTATTTTATTATTACCCCAGGAGGGGAAAGAATTGAAGGATTTTCCGGCTTTATTTATTGGTGCAATAAACAAGGTTTGCCGATTGTCAAAACTGCTCAAGAATATATAAAAACTTTAAAAAAATACTCAATTTATAAAAAAAACAGCTTGATTGATGGGATGCAAAAAATGAGGACAACCTTTAAAAGCACTTTATTTTTAGATGATGTCTATTATCTTGATTTTTACAGCATTGAAAGATTTGGAAAAACAAAATTGGGACAAATACTTCTTTATGCTAAACAAAGTCAAAGCAAAAAATTGATAACCGAGTTAGTTGATGATATTAGGCCAATAGTAGAAAAAACAATAAAAAAATTTAATATTGATGGCGTTGGTTTTGTTCCGCCAACAGTGAAAAGAGAGGTCCAATTTATGAATGAACTGAAAAAGAAGTTAAATTTAAAGACAAAAGATATAAAAATAACCAAAATAAAAACCAGTATTATTATTCCGCAAAAAACCCTAAACAAACTAAATGACAGAGTTGAAAACGCTCAAAAAACTTTTGCAATCGAAGAGTTGGGAAATTATAAAAACGTTTTATTGATTGATGATGCTATTGGTTCAGGAGCAACACTTAATGAAATAGCCAAAAAACTAAAGAGCAAAGGGGTGGCTAAAAAAGTAATTGGCTTGGCCATCACAGGGAGCTTTAAGGGTTTTGATGTGGTTAGCGAAATATAAAGTAAAGTTAAAAAGGACGCAAAAAAGAGATTTAATCATCTCTTTTTTTATACTTATCCACAGTTTTTACAGCTCTTTGTCAAAGAGCTATTTTCCCCTTTGTTTTTGATACTTTTCTTACTTTGAAAATTTTGCTAGAATATAAAAAGATACAACATTTAGTGGTATGGCAAAAAAAATTCCACAAAATATGGAATTTATCAATTTTTTATGAAATGCCCAATTTGTTACTTTGATGACACGAAAGTAGTTGATTCTCGCGTTGCTGCTGATGGTCTTTCCATCCGCCGCCGCCGTGAATGTTTGAAATGCAATTTTCGTTTTTCAACCTATGAAGAAGTTGAACTTTTAGATTTAGCAATCATCAAGAGGGATGGTCGACGCGAATCATATAGTCGAGAAAAGTTGGTTGGTGGGTTAAAAAAATCTTTTGAAAAAAGACCAATCACTGAAGACGATTTCAAAAAACTTATTCATTCTATTGAAAGAGAAATTCAGCGTTTGAAAAAAAATGAAATTACTTCCCATCAAGTTGGCGCAGTAGTAATGAAACAATTAAAAAAAGTTGATCAAGTTGCCTATATCCGTTATGCCTCAGTCTATGAATCATTCAAGGATGCACAGGAATTTCGTAAGGAGTTGAATAAATTAATCAAAGAAAAAAAATAATTCAATTTTAAAAATAATCCCTATGTCCGAAGTCATCACCAAAATCAGGAAAAGATCTGGCGATATCGCCCCTTTCTCCGAAGAAAAAATTCTCAAAGCAATCGCCAATGCCGCCAAAGCAGTGGAAGAAAACGATGAAACTGAAGAAAAAAAACTTGCTTCTGAAGTAGTAAAACGTATCAACAAAAAATTTCACCCAAACAGCATTCCAGCAGTTGAGGAGATTCAAGACGTAGTGGAAGAAGTTTTAATTGAAAACAAAAAAATAAAAATTGCCAAAGCCTATATTATTTATCGCGAACAACATCGTCAGGTGCGCGATATCAACCAAGCTACTGCTGAAGAAAAATTAATGGAAGATTATCTTGGTCGTGCAGATTGGCGTTTGAAAGAAAATAGCAACATGAGTTTTTCTGTTCAAGGTTTGAACAACTATCTTGCTTCTTCAATTTCTGCTCGTTATTGGTTGAACAAACTTTATCCAGAAAATATTCGTCTTGCTCACGTTAATGGTGATTTACACATCCATGACTTGGGATTGCTAGCACCATATTGCTGCGGCTGGGATTTGAAAGATTTATTATTGCGCGGTTTTGGCGGTGTCAGCGAAAAAATTCAGAGCAAACCAGCCAAGCATTTTCGCAGTGCTCTTGGACAAATAGTGAATTTCTTTTATACCTTACAAGGAGAAGCAGCTGGCGCTCAGGCCTTTGCCAATTTTGACACTTATCTTGCTCCTTTTATCCGTTATGATGGCTTAACTTATGAAGAAGTGAAACAAGGTTTGCAAGAATTTATGTTTAATGTGAATGTTCCAACTCGTGTTGGTTTCCAGACACCATTCACCAACATCACTTTGGATGTTACTCCTTCAAAAATGATTGGCGATGAGAATGTTATTATTGGCGGCGAAATCATGCCGGAAAAATACAAAGATTTCCAGGAAGAGATGGACATGTTCAACAAGGCTTTTGCGGAAGTAATGATTGCTGGTGATTCCACAGGTAGAGTTTTTGGTTTTCCAATTCCAACCTACACCATCGACAAAGATTTTGATTGGGATCGTGAATGTTTGAAACCAGTTTGGGAAATGACTTCAAAATATGGTGTTCCTTATTTTTCCAACTTCGTTAATTCCGACATGAATCGTGATGATGCTCGTTCAATGTGTTGCCGTTTAAGATTGGATAATCGAGAATTGAGAAAACGTGGCGGCGGTTTGTTTGGTGCCAACCCTCTGACTGGTTCTTTGGGAGTGGTAACAATCAACTTGGCTCGTCTTGGTTATCTTTCAAAAGACAAAGAAGATTTCAAAGTTCGTTTAGTAAAATTAATGGACATTGCCAAAGAAAGTTTGACCATCAAACGCAAAGTAATCGAAAAATTTACTACCGATGGCCTCTATCCTTATTCCATGTTTTATTTGAAAGATATTTTTGCTCGTTTCGGTACTTATTGGCAAAATCATTTCAACACCATTGGGATTAATGGTATGAATGAAGCTTCTTTGAATTTGTTGGGAAAAAATATCACCGAAGAAGAAGGACATCAATTCGCTCGCGAGATTTTGGATTTCATGCGCGAAAAATTAATGGACTATCAAAACGAAACTAATGATTTGTTCAATCTGGAAGCCACCCCTGGCGAAGGTTGCACTTATCGCTTTGCCAAAAAAGATAAAGAACTATATCCAGATATCATTTTTGCCAACGACGATGCTGTCAAAAATCAAGGAGCAGATCCTTACTACACTAATTCATCAAATATTCCCGTTGGTTATACTGATGATATTTTTTCCGCCTTGGATTTGCAAGATGATTTGCAGACAAAATATACTGGCGGCACAGTCTTGCACGGTTTTCTAGGAGAGAGAATTAAAAATCCAGAAAACACCAAAAAATTAGTGCAAGCAATCGTCAATAACTATCGCTTGCCTTATTTCACTATCACGCCAACTTTTTCAATTTGTCCGAAGCATGGATATTTAGCTGGCGAGCACAAATATTGCCCAAAATGCGATGAAGAAATTGGTTTTGTCGGCACCACTGAAGACGAAAGACAAGACGCTGGTGCTAACAATCCCACTTGTTGCTAATTACCGATAATTAAATTAAAATATAAATATATGAGCCAGTCATTTTTTACAAAACAAAAAAATGTCAGCTCACAAAAAAATATGAGCCCAATCAAAACTGAACGTCAGGAGTGCGTTGTTTACAGCCGAGTAGTTGGCTGGCTAGCTCCGGTCCAAAATTTTAACAAAGGAAAAGCAGCTGAATATAAAGATCGCAAAACTTACAAAGTAGAAGATTCTTGCTGTTAAAAAAATAAATTAGTGGCTTCCTCGGGATTTTGAAAATAGGCGAAGTGGTCTTTCGGATTTTCCCGAATTGCCAATAAAACCTATGAAAATTGGAGGATTAGAAAAATTAAGTTTACTTGATTACCCAGGATGTTTGTCAGCGATTGTTTTTACTGTTGGTTGTAATTTTCGTTGCCACTTTTGCTATAATCCCATGCTTGTCTGGCCCTCTTCTGAGTTGGACGGGATACAAAATAAAGAAAAAGGTTTTTCCCAGATTTCTGAGGAAGACCTTTTTCTTTTTTTGAATGATCGAGTTGGAAAATTGGAAGGAATAGTAATCACAGGAGGTGAGCCGACAATGCACCAAGACTTACCTGAATTTATCAAAAAAATTAAAGCCCTGGGATTCAAAGTAAAATTGGATACTAATGGCACAATTCCAGAGATGGTAAAAAAAGTGATTGATGAAAAAATTATTGATTATATTGCCATGGATTTGAAGGCCCCTTTTGAAAAATATGAAGCAGTAGTCGGTGTGCCAATTGATTGCCAGAAGATAGCAGAAAGTGTTAAAATAGTGATTGAAAGTGGCCTACCTCATGAATTTAGAACAACAGTCACTCCTGGTCTTTTGGAAAAGGATGATTTTCCAAAAATGGGTCAAATAATCCAGGGCGCAGACGCTTGGTATTTGCAAAAATTCAAATCAGATACCGATTTAGTTGATCCGCTTTTACAAGGAAAGGCGGCTTTTAGCAGTAAAGAAATGGCAGAAATGGCCGAAATAGGCAGTAAATTTGTGAAAATTTGTCAATTAAGATAATTTTATGTCTGAAGAAATAAAAAACGACAATCAAGAAATAAAAGAATTACTTGAAAAAAATTTAGCTTTGAGCGAAAAAGTAGCCGAAGACTTGGTTCGAGTAAAAAATTTTATTAAATGGCAAAATATTTGGGCGACAATTCGTCTTTTGATTGTGGTAATTCCAATCATTATTGGTTTTATTTATCTTCCTCCGCTCATCAAAGAATATCTAAGTAATTATTTTCAATTTTTGAATCAATAAAATATGAGTAGCGATATTGCGGTATTTGCCCAGACAACTTATCGGAACGAATTCAAAAAATTCGGCATCAAAGCTGACGACCGCCGCCGTCACATGTATTTGATTGGGAAAACTGGAATGGGAAAATCAACCATTCTGGAAAATATGATTATTGATGATATTCGTGCTGGTCGTGGCGTGGCCGTGGTTGATCCTCACGGAGATTTGGCAGAAAAAATTATTGAATATATTCCAACTGAAAGAATTAAGGATGTGGTCTATCTCAATCCGGCCGATATTGATTATCCAATCGCTTTTAATGTGGTTGAACAAGTTGAGCCTCATTTGCAACATTTGGTTGCTTCCGGTTTGATTGGGGTTTTCAAAAAACTTTGGGCTGATTCCTGGGGGCCTCGTTTGGAATATATTTTACGTAACGCAATTTTGGCAATTTTGGATTATCCAGGTTCAACTTTGATGGGCGTGGTTCGAATGCTTTCCGACAAAACTTATCGAAAAAAAGTGGTCGCCAGCGTCAAAGATCCAATGGTCAAATCATTTTGGGAAAAAGAATTTGCTGGTTATGCTGACAAATTTGCTTCCGAAGCAGTTTCACCAATCCAAAACAAGGTTGGTCAGTTTTTGTCTAGTTCTTTGATGAGAAACATTATCGGTCAAGTAAAATCTTCCATTGATGTCCGCAAGATCATGGATGAGGGGAATATTTTAATCATGAATCTGAGCAAGGGAAGGATTGGTGAAGATAATTCTGCTTTGCTGGGAGCGATGATGATTACCAAAATTCAATTAGCGGCGATGAGCCGAGTAGATATTTCTGAAAGTGAAAGAAGAGATTTTTATTTGTATATTGATGAATTTCAAAATTTTTCAACAGACAGTTTTGCTAACATTCTTTCCGAAGCCAGAAAATATCGCCTCAATCTAATCATGGCTCACCAATATATTGAACAGCTTGGTGACGTTGTGAAAGCGGCAGTTTTTGGCAACGTCGGCACCTTAGTTGCTTTTCGAGTTGGCGCCAATGATGCTGAAGATTTGGTCAAAGAATTCACGCCAACTTTTACCGAAGAAGATTTGGTTAATTTACCAAAATATGAAATGTATTTGCGCCTGATGATTGATGGCATCACTTCTAATCCATTTTCTGCCAAAGGTCTACCACCGCTCCGTTCGGACGAAAAGACTGGTAATACCGAAAAAATTATCGAATTTTCTCGAGAAAAATATTCTTCACCGCGTGCTTTAGTTGAAGAAAGAATAATGAAATGGCACGAAAGTGAAGAAGAAGATCGGGAAAAAGAAGCGAAAGAAAAAAAAGTTTTTCCAAAAAATCCAGGACAAAATTTTCAAGCAGTCCCAAAGCCTCAAATACCCCCGGCTCCTCAAACAACTCCTCAGGTTTTTGTGCCAATTTGCGAACCAGCAGTTCAAAATCCAGTAGTTATTATCCAGGAAAAAAACATTGCTGTTCCATCAGTAAAAACACCTATTCAAGAAAAAGCTCCTAGCCGTATTCCGGCTGGAAAATTTGCCACTCAATGTAGTAATTGCCAAGCGATTGCTTATGTATCTTTTCAGCCAGATGGTATCAGGCCAGTTTATTGTCCGAGTTGTTTGTCGGCTAAAAAAGAGGAAAAAAGATTAGAAAATGAACTTCGTCAAAAACTAAAACAAGCTGAGTTGGAAAAAATAAAAGCCATTGAAAAAAATACTGAAAATTATGTTAATGATATTTTTGAAAGAGCAGAAAACACTCCTAATCCAATTTCTCTTAATCAATTAAAAAATATTCAGCCCGTAAATTTTAATGGTCGTGAATTAAAAAATTTTTCACCAAAAATTAATCATCAACCGAAAGAAAATGAAGGGGAAGAAATAGACGAAGGAGAGGAAATAGATTTTTCACGTATTCCGGGAAGCAATTAAATTTATGTATTATTTAGTTTTTGATACCGAAACAACTGGTTTGCCAAAAAATTATCAAGCACCGCTTGATGATTTTGATAATTGGCCGCGCTTAGTCCAATTAGCTTGGCAATTTTATGACGGCGACGGAAATCTTTGGGAGGAAGAAAATTTAATTATTAAACCAGAAGGATTTGTGATTCCGGAAGAGATAGCAAAAATTCATCGGATTAGCCAAGAACGGGCATTAACAGAAGGCCTTCCCTTGAATGAAGTGTTGCAAAAGTTTTCAGAAGCAATCAAGCGAGCTGATTTTTTGGTTGGCCACAATATCGATTTTGATAATAATATTGTGGGCAGTGAATTTTTGCGAAATTCGATTGCCAATCAATTAGCGGAAGCAAAAAAGATTTGTACCATGAAATTGGGAGTTGATATTTGCCGTTTACCTGGCAGGATGGGCTTTAAGTGGCCAAATCTAAACGAACTTCATCTTTGCTTGTTTCAAGAAAATTTTTCTGATGCCCATGATGCCATGATTGATGTTCGCGCTTGCGCTCGTTGTTTTTTTGAAATGAAGACACGCGGATTAGTTAATTAAATTTTTATGAATTATCTAAAAATTGGCAAAGCCACTGATTTAACGGGACGCGATTATTTGATTTATCGTTTTTTTGAAATTTTCCCAGCATTTTTTTCAATTGCCACCTTATTACTTTTAATTATTTTTTCTTATTTTCAACCAGTCTGGGTGGCTTATTTTATGATCGCCTTTGATGTTTATTGGTTGTTGTTAGTTTTGTATTTGGCCGCTTTTTTGGTAACTTCTTATTTCAAATTAAGAAAAGGCAAAAAAATCAATTGGCAGGAAAGATGCAAAAAACTTTCTGCTGAAACAATTGTTAATTTTCCAGCAGGAGCCGATAAAGAATTAGTAAAAAAAATCGAAAAAAACGAAGATACTATTACTACTCTTTCTGCTGCTGGAATGCGCTGGGAGGATGTTATTCAGATGGTGGTTTTGCCTAATGCCACCGAAAGCCCAGAGATTGTCCGTACTTGTTTGCGGTCGATCATTAATGACGGTTTCCCTTTAGACAAAATAATTGTTGTTTTGGCCCTAGAAGAAAGGTGTGGAGAATTAGCTAAAGAAAAAGGACGATTGATGCAGGAAGAATTTGGTAATAGTTTTAGAAATTTCTTGGTAACTTATCATCCGGATGGAATCGAAGGTGAGCTCAAAGGAAAAGGTTCGAATCAAGCTTGGGCTGCCAAGCAGGCCAAGGCACAAATAATTGACGTCGAAGGTTTGGATTCGTCCAAAATTTTGGTGAGTGTTTTTGATATCGATACTATTTTGCATCCAGGATATTTTTTCTGTCTTACTCACAAATTCCTCACTGTTTCCTCTCCTTATCGTTCAAGTTATCAGCCAATTCCGGTTTATCATAATAATATTTGGAAAGCCTCTTTCTTTTCGCGTGTCGCCGCTACTTCAAATACTTTTTGGCAAATGATGATGCAGGTGCGCCAGGAAAGCTTGGTCACCTACTCTTCACACTCCATGACCTATCGCGCTTTGTTGGATATTGGTTTTTGGTCGACTAATATGGTTAGTGAGGATTCAAGAATTTTCTGGAACTGTCTGATGTTCTATAATGGCGATTATCGTGTTGAACCGCTTTATCATTTGGTTTCCATGGACATCACTGCCGATCAAAATATTAAATTAACCGCCAAGAGCTTATATAAACAGCAGCGTCGTTGGGCTTGGGGAGTAGAAAGTCTTCCTTATTTAGCTTTTAATTCTGTCAAAAATTGGCG
>CAZXPO010000011.1:11117-14991 GCA_964643165.1 uncultured Gammaproteobacteria bacterium
TCTTTAATGTTGCCAAAAAGACCGAAAGAGTATTCAGTTTGGAAGAATGTTGCAATGTTGGTAGAATGGATTTGTGTTCCGGTAACGATTATTATTTTTGGCGCCATTCCTTGTCTTGATGCTCAAATTAGGCTTTTGCGTGGAAAATATATGGGATTTTGGATAACTCCAAAAATTAGAAACTAAAATTATGGCCTCTAGTATCAAACAAAAAGCTTATACAGTTATCCTACTAGTCTTAATTGTGATGGTTTGTTTGCCTTTGGTTCGCAGTTGGCGCCAGAAACAGCTAATTGAAAAAGAAATTTCCGGTTTCAAAAAAGAAATTAGTGCCAAAGAAGAAAGCAACAAAAAATTACGGGAGATGATTAGTTATTTGGAATCAGATTCATCACTAGAAGAAACCGCTCGACTTAATTTGGGGATGAAAAAACCAGGAGAAAGCGTGGCGGTAATTAAGCAGGAAATTAACACTTCTTCGCTTGCCGTTTCGGAAGAAAAAACAAACAAAGAAAGTAATTATCAGAAATGGTTTCAATATTTTTTTAATTAATTTTTTGTGATGGAGCCCCTTACCGGACTCGAACCGATGCCTACGGTTTACGATACCGTTGCTCTGCCAGTTGAGCTAAAGGGGCAAATATAATTAAAGCTATTGTAATAAACATTTTAATATCAGTCAATTTAAACTTATGTCAAAAAAACTTCGCTTAATTTCTTTTTACCTTTTATTATCTTTTGGTTTTTCCTTATTACCGCTGCCTGTTTTTAATGTTTCTGCAGAAACTGTCTGGAGGGAAGTGGAAATTAATTCTGAACCGACAAATTCCGGCTGGCAAAGAATGAGCGCTTGGTATGAAAATACAGGAGGGGCTAACACCTCTTCTTTGATAAAAATTAATTATTACTTTCCCAGCACTGAAATCAAACAGATTTTTTCTTATGATGAAAAAACAAAAAAATGGGATTCTTGGAGCAGCACAGATAATAATTTAAATTCAGTTAGCGCTACTGTTTCGGGGGCAAAAAAATTCGCTTTGTTTATCAAGCCGAATACTATGTCCGCCGGAAAAGCTTCCTGGTATAACTACAAAAAAGGTTTGTTTGCTGCTTCTCCTGATTTTCCAAAAGGCACAAAATTAAAAGTTACCAACCTGGCTAACAACAAGAGCGTTGAAATAACGGTCAATGATTATGGGCCGAATCGCAAGATTCATCCAGATCGAGCAATTGATTTGGACGCGGTCGCTTTTGAAAAAATCGCTTCAAAGGGGGCGGGTATTATCAAGGTAAAAGTTGAACCGCTCGCTAGTGCCAAAGCTTCTGCTGTCGTCACAGTACCAAGCGATCCAAAACCAGAAATCGAAAAACCAGAAGTAATTGCCAAACAGCCAGAAGTTAATGCCACTTCGGCGATTGCTATTTGGGAAAAAGAAAATAAAGTTGCCTACCAAAAAGAAATAGATAAAAAATTACCACTCGCCAGTCTAACAAAAATTGTGGCCATGAAAGTTTTTTTGGAAACCGGAACTAGCATGAATAAAGTAGTGACCTACAAGAAAGCAGATGAAAATTATAATTATGAATATTGCCAACCTTGGGAATCGGCAAAATTGACTGTCAAAGAAGGTGAAACAATGACGGTTAAAGATTTGATGTATTCGGCGCTGGTTGGTTCGGCAAATAACGCGGTTGAATCTCTGGTTCGTGCTAGCGGTTTGAGCCGCCAAGATTTTATTGCCAAAATGAACAGCACGGTAAAAAAATGGGGTGCAAAAAACACAAAATTTGTTGAGCCGACTGGTTTATCTCCAGAGAATGTGAGTTCGGTGAGTGATTATGCTATAATAACCGAAGAAGCTTTTAAAGATGCGACTTTGCAAAAAATAGCGACCACTAAAACCCATTCTTTCTCAACAATCAACACCAAAAAACCGCACAACTTAAAAAATACCAGCAAAATTATTCAAGCTAACACTTACAACATTACTGCTTCCAAGACCGGTTATTTGAACGAGGCTGGATATTGCTTGATGAGTAGAATAAAAATTGGTTCTGATAATTTAATCGTTGTTGTTTTAGGCGCGCCAACTTCTGCTGCTTCTATTGAAAGCACCAAAAAAATAATTGAATTTGCAACTGCAAAATAATTTTTGTTAATCTCTATGATTCACCTGAAAAATGTCCATAAAAACTATGGCCGTTACGTCAAAATTTTAAAAGGAATTGATTTGGATATTGAGCCAGGAGAATTTGTTTCTATCGTTGGGCAAAGTGGCGCCGGCAAAACTTCATTGGTTAAAATTTTAATCGGTGAAGAAAGAGTGAATGAAGGCAGTGTTGAAATTGGCGGTTGGGACATTACTCGCCTGAGCAAGCGTGAAGTGCCATTTTTGCGTCGTCAAATCGGGGTTATTTTTCAAGACTTCAAATTATTGCCACGCAAAACCTTGGCAGAAAATATTGCTTTTGCCTTGGAAGTTTCTGGAGGATCTAGTTCTAAAATAAAACGCATTGTCCCTAGTGTTCTGAAAATTGTCGGTTTGGAAGATAAAGCCAATCGCTATCCAACAGAAATTTCTGGCGGTGAAGCACAAAGAGTGGCAATTGCTAGAGCCTTGGTTCACCAGCCAAAAATCTTATTAGCTGATGAACCGACTGGTAATTTGGACACAATCAACGCCGATGAAATTATTGATTTACTTTTGCGCATTAATCGCTTTGGCACAACTGTTATTTTGGTGACTCACAATCGAGAAATTGTTAATCGTCTTAATCGTCGAGTAATTGCCATGGAACACGGATTAATTATTAGTGATCAAAAACACGGCAAATACGTTTTATAAAATATTATGAATAATTTTTTTCGCGTCTTAAAATTCAGTGCCCAAGATATTGCCCGTAATATTTGGCTTTCTGCAGCCACAATCACTATTTTGGTTTTAACTTTATTTTCAATCAACATCATGGTGACAGTGCGGGTGATTTCGGATAATGCAATCTCTGTCATTAAGGACAAAGTTGATTTTTCTCTTTATCTGAAAAACGAAGCGCGTGAAGATGAAGTTTTGGCGCTCAAAAATCGCATTGAAGGTTTAGGTAATGTGAAGTCGGTTGAATATATTTCTAAACAGCAAGCTTTGCAAAAATTTCGTGACAAGAATCAAAACAACCAGCAAGTGATTGAAGCTTTGAGGGAGCTAGGAAAAAATCCTCTTTCTCCTAGTTTAATTATTTCACCAAGCGATACCGCACAAGCGCCTCAATTAGTGGAAAGTTTGAAACGTTTGGATAGTGATATTATTGAATCTCGTAATTTTTCCGATAATGCTACTATCACTAAAAAGATCGATTATATAACCAACAAAATTAATGAAGCTGGTTTGTTTGTAATTATTATTTTTTCTCTTACCAGTTTATTGGTTATTTATAACACCATTAAAGTTGCTATTTATACTCATCGCCGCGAGATTGAAATTATGCGTCTGGTTGGCGCCTCTCGTTCTTTTATCGTTGCTCCTTTTTTGGTTTCCGCAATCATTTATAGTTTAATTGCCATTTTAGTCATTACTAGCATTTTCTTTCCGTTTTTAAGCCTTCTGCAGCCTTATTTGGAGGTATTTTTCACCGGTTATAATATTAATATCGTTTATTATTTTATTAATAATTTCTGGATCATTTTTGGTATTGAATTTCTAGCTTTTGCTATAGCATCAGCTGTTGCCAGCTCTTTGGCTGTTCGTAAATATTCAAAAATTTGACTTGCGGGACGCTTTTCGTTAAGATTAAAAACGTTTTTATTCGGGGATCGTCTAATGGTAGGACAGCGGCCTTTGAAGCCGTCGATCATGGTTCGAATCCATGTCCCCGAGCA
>CAZXPO010000012.1:0-1134 GCA_964643165.1 uncultured Gammaproteobacteria bacterium
CCGCGATTGCGAGCGGCTGGAGCTCCTTGATTTTCTTGACGGAAAAAAGCATAACAACCTTCGCCACGCAAACAAGAATTTCCCGCAGCCAGAATAAATTCACCAAATACTTTTTCGGGATTATCTTTGGAGCCATCATCAACAACAATTACTTCAAAGTCTTGATCAGTCTGAACAGCAATACTTTTGAGCGTTGCTCCTAATTTGTCGGCCTGATTATACACCGGAATAATAATAGAAATCATGTTAAAAACTATTTAAATTTATTTTAATAAAAATTGATAAAATTTTTCTGCCTGAATATTCCAGAAAAAAGATTGGGCATGAATTTTTCCTTGTTGACCCATTCTAGTTCGCAAATTTTCATCTTCCGCCAAAGTCTGAATCGCTTGTGCCAAATCGGCTGGACTTTCCGGATTAAGCAAAAAACCAGTTTCACCATCAAGCACCGCATCAGCCACACCGCCAGAATTCCCAGCAATCACCGGTTTTTTGCACAAGCCAGCTTCCAAATAAACAATTCCAAATCCTTCAAAGTCGCCGGCAATATTGCGAGAAGGCATAATAAAAGCCGAACACTGATTCAAGAGCTGCCATTTTTTTTCATTATCCACCAAGCCGGCAAAAATAATTTTCTGCTGCAAATTTTCCGAAAGCTGACTAACCAAATTTTTTAGGTATTCTTCGTCTGGACCAGTACCAGCAATCGTGTAAGTAAAACCTGGCCACCAATTTTTTGTCGCACAATTTTTTTCTAAAATTTCCAAAGCGGCAATTGTTTGGTCAATTCCCTTGCGGCGCACCAAGCGGCCCAAGGATAACAAATTAAAATTATCACTAGCTGACATCTGAACAAAATTTTTATCTTCTGGCGAAATACCTGGATTGACCACAAAAATTTTTTCTGCCCATTTTGGATTTTTTTCTTTTAATTTTTCGGCGGTAAAGTTGTTGGCACAGACAATTTTGGCGGCTCGATTAATAATCAAACGGCTGATAATTTTTTTTCGGCCAGTAAAAGCCAAACTCAAATCCATGCCATGAAAAATTAGACAATATTTCAAGGGTTGGAAAAATGAAAGCAAATAAGCGACAGTGCCCAAAGGCAAAATCTGGCCGACTAGCAGCCACTCA
>CAZXPO010000012.1:1234-14967 GCA_964643165.1 uncultured Gammaproteobacteria bacterium
GGAATTAAAATAAAATTCAAAATGATGCTCGCCAACAAAACGATGCCGATGTTAAAAGTATTTTTCTTTTGCTTGTCGCAAGCGTTGAGTAAAGAGCCAATCGGAAAATTAATAAAAATAAAAAATAAGGCCACAATAGAAATTTGCAAAGGCAAAGCGGCAGCAGCGTAATCACTTTTGAAAATCAAAACTAGGCGATCCGCCAAAACGATGGAGCCGATAATAATCGGCCAAGAAATCATAATTAAATAATTAAGCGCCCGCTCAAAAGTAACGGCTAGTTGTGAACGATTGTCTTGCCAATAAGCGCTCATCGCCGGATAAAGCGAAGCGGTAAAAGCGGATGGTAAAAATTGCAGAGCAAAAATAATTTTGAAAGCTACTTGATACAAACCAACTTGCACATCGCCAGCCAGTTGGGAAAGCAAAACCGAATCGAGATAAGTATAAAGTTTTTGAAAAATCGCATAGACCGCAAAAGGCCAGCTGATAAAAAGCATTTCGTAAATCGTCTGCTTATTGAAAGCGAGATGTAAACGGACACCAATTTTGCGGCGGACAATAAACCAAGAAAAAAAGAAATTAAAGATACTGGCTAGGGCCAGAACCAGCATCGCTGCCAAAACTCCGTAATTAAAATACAAGGCTAGTCCGCCAAAAACTAAAACAATCAACTGGAAGATGACCGAAGAAATGCTTTCATATTTTAAATTATGAAAGCCGCGGGAAACGGAAAAAAAAGTATAAGTGAAAGAATCCAAAATCATGGAAATGGAAGAAATCAGGGCCAACTTCATGATTAAAGAATCATAGCCCAGAACCTTAACCGTCACCACCACGGCAACCAGGGCCAAAAGAGCAAGGGGAATTTTGATGGCCAGAACATTACCCAGAAGTCTTTTTGAATCTTCTTGGCGCTTAGCAATCTCCCTGGTTAGAACGTTAGCAAAGCCAAGATCAACAATAATTGCAAAAATAGTGGTTAAAGAGATTGCTAAATAATATTTTCCCAATAAAGCTGGCCCAAAAGCCCTGGCAAGCAAGGCAAAATAAGAAAATGAGATTATTTTCTGTAATATTAGGGCAACTGTCAAATATGAAGTGTTTTTGGCGATGTTATTTACTTTATTCATAGACTTTCAGTGTAGCAAACTTTTTTTATTATAACAGCTATTGATTCTTTTTAAAAGTTATGATAATATCATTTTTAGCGCCTTCTGAGGCCTAATTTTTTTTATTAAATATTGATCGCCATTGTTATGAAAAAAGACATTCACCCACAATACAACGACGAATGCAAAGTAACTTGCGTTTGCGGTGATTCCATGATTGTTGGTTCCGTTGAAAAGGAAATCAAAGTTGAACTTTGTTCTAGTTGCCATCCTTTCTACACCGGCAAACAGAAACTTGTTGACAGCGCTCGCCGCGTTGAGAAGTTTGAAAACAAATCCAGCTTAAAAGATCAACTTTCTCAAGAAAGAAAAGGTAAAAAAGCAAAAACTGCTGCTCGTTCTGCAGAAAGAGCAAAAAAAGAAGTAAAAGTGAAAGCTGACAGTTTTGCCAAAATCGCTCAAGTTAAATTAGGCAAATAGCTAATCTGATCAAAAAAAAGCAATCGGTTCGTTTTATGATATAATAATCATATCCGCCGATTGCTTTTTGTTTAGAAAAAATTGAGACAAATTTTAAAACAAAAAAGGCCGTCAAAGACAATATCTGTATAGGACAATAAAGATTATTCTTTATCGCTAGGAGAACCTAGACAAATTTGCTTTGATCGGCCAAAAATCTCTTATTAAAATGGTTATTTTAATAAGTTGACAAAAATCATACTAACCATTTTTGTAGGAAAAATTATAACACATATCTAAAATTTAAGCAATATGTTTGAACATATAAAGGAAAAATTCGCTAAAATTGAGCAAGAATTAGCCAACCCAGAGCTCGCCAATCAGCCGGCAGAAATGATTAAAATTTCTCGCGAGCATTCTTCGCTGCGCGAAGTAATCGAAATGATTAATTCCCTAGAAAAAGTTCAAGCTCAACTAAAAGATAATCGCGAAATTTTAGAGAACGAAAAAGATCCAGAATTAAAAGCGATGGCGAGTGAAGAATTAGCACCGCTAGAAGAAGAAGTAGCTCGTCTCAGTGAAGCAATTGAAGAAGAGCTTCATCCAGCAAATCCAAACGACAAAAAAAATGCCATCGTTGAAATTCGCGGCGGTGCTGGCGGAGATGAATCTGCTCTATTTGCTGGCGACTTACTTAGAATGTATTCTCGCTTCTGTGAAAGAAACAATTTGAAGATGGAAATGCTGGATTCAAGTTTGATTGGTATTGGCGGAATCAAAGAGGCAATTTTTTCCGTGAGCGGCAAAAATGCTTTTGGCTTATTAAAATACGAAGCAGGCACTCATCGCGTTCAACGCGTTCCGGAAACTGAAAAGCAAGGACGCGTCCACACTTCCACCGCCACGGTGGTGGTTTTGCCGGAAGCAGAAGAAGTTGATATTGAAATCAAGGCCAATGATTTGAGAATTGATACTTTCTGTTCCAGCGGACCAGGCGGACAATGCGTTAACACTACCTATTCAGCGATTCGCATCGTTCACATTCCAACCGGTATTACTGTTTCCTGCCAAGATCAGAAATCACAACATCAAAACAAAGAAAAAGCGATGCAAGTTCTTCGTTCCAGATTGCTTGCCAAGCAAGAAGAAGAAAGACAAGCTTCCGAAACCGCTCTGCGCAAAAACCAAGTTGGTACCGGCGACCGCAGTGAAAAAATTAGAACTTACAACTTTCCTCAAGACCGAATCACCGACCATCGAATTGGGCAAAGCTGGCACAACATCGGCCACATCATGGATGGTGAATTGGATGAAATTTTAGCCGCCCTCAAACAAGCTGAACGCGAAGAACTGAGAAAACAACAATAAAATATGCATATCGGCGAAGCGCTAGAAAATGAAAGAAAAAAAAGCGGCAAAGATCAAAACAAAAAATTGGAATTAGAATTGCTGCTGGCTTTTGTTTTGGGCGGCAACCGCACTTTTTTATTGCTCAACTATCAAAAAGAAATTTCAACAGCTGATTTAAAAAAATATCAACATCTGGCAAAAAAACTTTTTGCTGGCTGGCCGCTTGCCTATCTGATTGGTGAACGCGAATTTTATGGCCGTTCTTTTCTGGTTAATCCAGCGACCCTAATTCCCCGCCCAGAATCTGAAATGATTATCGATTTAATAAAAGAGGAAAGCAGCAAATATCAAAAAGCAACCCTTGTTGATATCGGTACCGGTTCTGGCTGTTTAATTATTTCTTTGGCTGCGGAATTGGGAAAAAAATTTAATTATCGCGCTCTGGATATTTCTTCAAAAGCTTTACTGGCAGCCAAAAAAAATGCTCAAAAAAATAAAGTAAAAATAAACTTTTATCAAAGCGATCTTTTAAAAAATTTACCAAAACAAAAAGGACCGGTATTTTTAATCGCCAATCTTCCCTATCTCACCAAAGAACAAGTTGCCAAAGAAAAAAGCATCAAAAAAGAGCCGCGAAACGCTCTAATTTCTGGAAAAGACGGTTTTAAAGATTATCGCCGCCTATTCAAACAAATTGCTGAACGTGCGGATTTGAAAGATTTTTATTTAATTATTGAAATTGATCCTCAACAAAAAAAATTGGTCAAAGAAGAAGGAAAAAAATATTTTCCAGAGAAAAAAATAAGTTTAGTCAAAGACTTGAGAAAAAAAATCAGATTCGCTGTGATAAATTAAAAAGCCCTCCATCAAAGGAGGGCTTTTGTTTTATTTGATAGTCTAATAATTTTTCTTGGTACTAATAGCAATATTCTCAATAATTCCCGCCAGAATAAAACTGGACATGATGGATGAACCGCCATAGCTAACAAAAGGCAAAGCAATACCGACCACCGGCATAATACCAAGATTCATTCCGATATTAATAAACATCTCCACAAACAATAGTCCAGAAGCACCGATAATGACATAGGCCTCAAAATCATTACGCACCCGTTTGAGAAGCAATAAAGAACGGAAAAAGAAAACCGCAAAAAATAAAATTACTAAAAATACTCCAAAAAACCCAAGCTCTTCCGAAATAACCGCGAAGATAAAATCCGTATGAGCTTCCGGTAAAAATTTTAGCTGGGACTGCGAACCGAAACCCACCCCTTTGCCCATCATTCCTCCCGAGCCAACAGCAATCATGGCTTGAGAAACATTATAGCCCTGCTCCAAAGAATTTTCCCCTGGATTAAAAAAAGTTAGAATACGTTCTTTTTGGTATGGTTTAAAAAACAAAAACCAAGCTAAGGCAAAAATAATACCACCAACCGCAAAAATAACTAAGAAATATTTGCGTTTGAAGCCGGACAAGAGAATCATCACAAACCAGATAGCTAAGAGCATTAAGGATGAGCCGAAATCCGGCTGTAAAAGAATCAGGCCGACCAAAACTATTGTGTAGAGGCCAGAAACTAGCAAGTGTCTAGCGGTCTTAACCCTGGTTGATAGTCGGGCAAAATAATCAGATAAAAAAATAATTAAAATAATTTTCACAAATTCAACCGGCTGGAGATTAAAACCAAAAACCGTGAACCAGCCTTTGGTGTTGCGAATTGTCTGTCCAAAAATTAAAACCGCAATTAAAATAATCACGGCAAAAACATAAAGATAACGGCTAACGCTTTTGAGGGAATGAAAACTGGAAAGCGAAAAAAACAAAAAACAAGCTAAGCCGACAATGATAAATAAGATTTGCTTTTTGAAATTCAATAAATCCAACATTTCCTGGCCAAGGGCCACGCTATAAATCTCTACCAAACCAAAAATGGAAAGAAAAAAGACAGGCAAAAAAATAAGCCAGTCAAAATTCTTTAAGCAATTTTTGAGATAGTTAAACATAAGCTGCTAGCGTCGAAAAACGGAAGAATCCAAAATGTTGAGATCGGGAATAATAACAATTTGCGCACCAGACAGGTTGCCATTCTGCCAGGAAATATTAATCGGACGTTTTTCTAGGGATTTCAAGTCTGTCAAAACAAAACGATTAACACCAATCGGCGTACCACCGCTAGTTAGAATAATATTCAAAGGCACTTCCCAGTAGCTATAAGGAGATTTGTTTTCAATAACAAACGACAAACTATTTGATCCAGCAGCGGAAGTGATTGATTTTTCGGTAATGAGAAAATTTGTGCTTTTTTTGTAAAAAGTTTGCCAATCTGGATATTTTCGAACATCTATTTTGTTCCAACGAGTTTCTTTAATCACAAATCGATAATTGCCGCCTTTTTTTTCTTGAGCCAAAGAGAGTAAATATTTTTCACTTTTTGGCATCACAAAATCAGTACCGCAAGAGAATTCTTCTTCCCCGGAAACAAAACAATAATCAAAGGAAGAAAAATGTTTTTCATTGTCGTTTTTAACCAAAACTGCCAAATCAATTTTGTCATCATGAAAAAAAGAAAATGGCGTGGAGGCCACCAGGGGCACTGTGGTGTTCATCAGATGAATCGCCTGTAAATCAAGACCGATTTCAGCAAAATTTTCGGTTAAGGACTTGTCTTGATCTTTGCCAACCAGAACGTAATAGATGTAACCGTAAGCAGCATAAACAAAAAAACCAATCGTAATCGAAATTAATAATAAAACTAAAAATTTTAAGAGACGGCGGCGATTCTCGCTAATCCAAAGACCAAAGTTCATCATCCGCAAACTAGGTCTGGAAGAATCTTGATAATCTTCTACTTTAAATTTCTGATTTTTGGGTTCTTTATTCATATTATGATATAATAAAAATACTCTTAATTATCTTTATTATATCATAATAACATAAATATGAATAACCCACATATTCCGCTAAGCGTGCCGAAAAATAAGCTTTCTGAATACAAAAAAAATTGGCAGAGAGCGACCGGAAAGTCCGGAAAATTATTTTTATTCGCTGGTGATCAAAAACTTGAACACCTGAATGATGATTTTGTCGGCGCTGGAATTTCCCCAGAAGACAAAAACCCCCGCCATCTTTTTGAAATTGCCAAAAACATCAAGACTGGTGTTTTTGCTACTCACCTCGGCTTGATTGCTCGCTACGGTGCTGAATTCAAAAACATTAATTACGTCGTCAAACTCAATGGACGCACCAATCTTTTTGACGACAAAGACGAACTCACTTCCCCGGCCTGGTATCAAGTAGGAGAGATTATTAACTTCGCCAAACAAAGTGGTTTGAAAATCACCGGTGTCGGCTATACTGTTTATCTCGGTGGTGAAAAAGAAACTGAGATGATCAAAGAAGCAGCTCGAATCTGCCTGGAAGCCCACCAAAATGGCTTGCTAGCAATTATTTGGATGTACCCACGAAACAGTAGAATAAAAAATGAAGACAACCCGCATTTGATTGCTGGCGGCGCAGGCGTGGCCGCGGCCCTGGGTGCTGACTTCGTTAAAACAAAATATCCTTACAAAAATCAGAAAGACGCTAGCAAATTTTCCGAAGTCACTGAGGCAGCTGGCAACTGCGGTGTGATTTGCGTCGGTGGCAGCAAAATGACTACCAAACAATTATTTACTTCTTTGAGTGCTCAAGCCAAACAAGGAACTCGCGGTCTGGCTGTTGGCCGAAATTTGCACCAAAGAAGTGTCAAAGAAGCAGCACAAATCATTGAAGGACTGGAAGGATTTTTGCAAGGAAAATATTCTGAAAAAGAAGCACTGAGCATCGCCGAAGGAAAAAAAGTAAAAGCCCAAAAAGGAAAAGGTAAAAGTAAATTATTGTTCTTCTTCTAAACCGGAAATATATAAAAAAACACCGTTTCAACAACGGTGTTTTTGTTTTCTTTTTTTATTCAGCTGGTTCAGTAGTACTGGCTTCCGGATTAACTATTTCTACTTTTATTCGATCAGATAAGCTTGGCGCTTTACTGATAAATGATGGGGAGAATTCCAGTTTGTAAGCACTAATTCCCTCCACGGTTTTTAAATAATCATTGATTTGGTCGCGGCTGAGATTGACCAGTTTGTTTCGATCAATAATCTCCACGCCTTCTGCCAAAGTAGTTCTTCCGGAGAAAGCTGCTTTTACAGAAGCGGTTTTTGCGGCTTCATCACTGCTTTCCAAAGAATAGGAAACCGAGCTTTCGTTTAGACCGGAAAGAACTTGGCCTTCCGGAACAGAAACTTTTAATTTCCCTTCAATCAACTTCATCGTTTCTGCCTGCGAGAAAGCAATCACCTGGACACTGCCACGCGCCTTCATTTTGAATTCATCTTTTTTGTCGTTTTCTTTAGCGTCAGTAGCGGTGATAATTTTTGTGATGTCAACATTATAAATAATTTTGTCGTATTGTGAGAATCTGGAAGCGGCTTCAGTTTTGGCTTTTTCCATCAAGGAAAGGCTCAAATCTTTTTTGGCGTTAGCTAAATCATCAGCGCTAATATATTTGATCATGTTGCCGCCGATTGAAAAAGCTTCACGGCTCTCAGCATATATTTTGGCTTGCAGAGCTTGGTTCAAGCCTGGAATAGTAAAGGTGCTTGGCTGGATAGCCATGTCAGCACTTGGTTGATCCGGATAAACTTCCACCTCCACTTCTCCGCCAGCTGGAATAGTAACTGTCTTTTTGATGCGGAATAATTTGTTATCTGGAGTTAGTAAGCGGGTTTTTACCACCAAAGTCTGAGCAACGTTATTTTTGTTAATGAGAAAAACTTTGCCGGAAAAACTTTCACTGCTTGCCTCTTCGCCGGTGGCGTTATAAATTTTTTCATCTTCAATAATTAAGGAACGGACAATTCCTTTGAGAGTATTGCCGACCTCGGCAGTCGAGGAGGCGTTTTCATCAGCAATAGTGATAATTAAATTTTCGTTTACTAATTCTTCATTGGGAACAACCGAAACGGTTAATTTTGAAAAAGAGAAAAAAGCGACGATTCCGATTAAGATAATTACCGCGATCGTGAAACGAATGGCAAATTTGCGATAGAAGCTGATGGATCTTTTTTGATGATGATTAGTCGGCGCTTCTTCGCTTTTTTCTTTAACCTCGTTGGCTAGAGAGCGATAAAATTTTCTCTGAAAATCATAATCATCGCGATTGTATGGTTTTTCTAGGGCCTCTACTGGATTTTGATATTTTTCCTCTTCATTTTCTTCTTCATCTTCATCATCGGAATATTCTTCATTAGAATTATTTTCTTCAAAATAATCGGATTGCTGCGGTTGAGAAAATTCTTGCGCAAAACTTTCATCCGTGAAAGAGTCTTCTGGACGATAAACTTCTTGCTCGATAACAAATTTTTTGAAACTGCTTTCGTTGACTTTAGTCAAAATTGGTTTTGCTTTTGCTGCACGCTTGATTGGTTTTTTGGCTGTCGTTTTTTTTGCGGCAGTGGAGGTTTTTTTGGCTGCTACTTTTGGTTTGATAGTTTTTTTTGCAGCTGGAGAAGATTTTTTTTGCACTGGCATAAGAAGCTAAAAATAATATATAAACAAAATAAAATTCTAATCACAAGTATAACAAATTTTTTAGACGGCGACAATTTTTATTTTATCACCAAACTCCGAATTGAGACTATTTTTCAAGTCTTCACAATTATTAACCAGAAAACCGGTCTTGATAATATTGTCTTTTCCTTCACTACTGATTTTGAAATAAACCGGATCGCTTCCTGGATAAGAAATCATTTTTAATTTTAAACTTTCTGCTTCTGAATCAGATAATTCGGCAAGTAAAATAATTTTTAATGGGTTATTAGGGGAAAGTTTTTTTGTTTCTGGGGTAGCAGAAATTATCGGTGCCGATTTAACCACATTGTTTCGGTTGGTTTGAAAATTTGCTGCTCGGTTGCGATAATTTTTTGGTGCATTAGCTTTGTAGTCCATCACTGCCCTCTTGAGATCATCAACGGAAGTTTGTGGTTCGCTTGGATTAAGAGCTACGGCAATACTAACCAAAACTTTCATTTCACCGTCCTTATTGGAAAGGCGTCCATAAATGCCCAACATTTTTCCTTCAACCCACAAATCAAGATTAGCTTTTAAAACACTTGGGAAAACCAGGGCTTCGGCTGTTCCGGAAACATCTTCAATTTTCACAAACATCATTGTTTCCCCACTCTTGGTGATAATTTTTTTGATTGTAGAAACTACGCCCGCCACCGCAACACTTTCGTCATTGACGCGAGAATTCAAAGATCGAAGAGGAATAATATAGTCGCCAAAAAAATTACGAAAAACAGAAAATGGATGTTCAGAAATATAGAGACCCAACAACTCTTTCTCCCAAGACAACTGTTCTGCTTTATCAATCGGCTTTCCTGGATCAAGAGTCAGACGCAGAACATCCGTGTTTGGCAAAGAACCAAACAAGCTAGTCTGGCGGCTTTCTTTGCGTTTGGAAGCTTCCTTATTTACAGAAAGAATTTTTTCGGAATTAAAAAGCAACTGTCCTCTTTCAGCAAATTTATCAAAAGCGCCGCACTTGATTAAACTCTCCAAGGATTTTTTATTCAAATCTTTATCAGTAATTCTTTCTAACAAATCTAGAAGGTTTTTGTAGGGGCCGTTTTGTTTTCGTTCGGCGATAATCACTTCCACAATATGCTCGCCGACATTTTTGATGGCATTCAATCCAAAACGAATTGTGTCAATTTTTTTTTCACCAATTTCTTTTTTGTTGGCAGCAGTTCCAGAAGTGACCACCGTGAAAGAAGCAAAAGATTCATTGATGTCTGGGGCCATAATTTTCATCCCCATGTTTTTGCACTCATCAATTTCAATGGAAATGCGTTCGGTATCGTGCTGATCAGCAGTCAAAAGTGCTGCCATAAATTCCACCGGCCAATGCGCTTTCAAATAAGCGGTCTGATAACCGACCAAGGCATAACAAGCGGCATGACTACGATTAAAACCATAACCGGCAAAAGGTTCGATAAATGAAAAAACTTTTTCTGCTAATTCCAAATGGATGCCGTTCTTTACACAACCTTCGATAAACTTTTCTTTTTGTTCTGCCAATAAAGCGGCGATTTTTTTACCCATCGCTTTACGCAAAACATCGGCTTGCCCCATTGTGAAACCAGCCAAATCACGAGCAATTTGCATTACTTGTTCCTGATAAATCGCAACGCCGTAAGTTTTTTTCAAAATCGGTTCTAGTTTTGGATGGAGATAAACCACTTGCTTGGTTTTGTGTTTGCCATTAATATAATCCGGAATCCATTCCATCGGTCCTGGACGATACAAAGCCACCATCGCAATAATATCTTCAAAAACCGAAGGTTTTAAATCACGAAGATAACGTTTCATGCCGGAAGATTCAAATTGAAAAACCCCAGTCGTTTCACCGCGTTGGAACAATTCATAAGTAGCAACATCATCCAAGGGAATTTCGTCCATGTTAATTTCCAAGCCGCGAGTATTTTTGATAATTTTTAAGGCCGACTCAATAATTGTTAAGTTTTTCAAACCCAAGAAATCCATTTTCAAAAGACCCAAATCTTCGACTGGATGAAGTGAATATTGAGAAACAATACTTTTATCAGAAGAAGAGGCGTATTGAATCGGTACATATTCTGTTAGTGGTTTATCGGTAATCAAAACGCCGCAAGCGTGAGTGGAGGAATGACGAGCCACACCTTCCAAACGTTTGGCATAATCAACCATTCTTTTCACCGCCAAATCACCTTCATAAAGTTCTTTGAATTCCGGAACAGATTTGATTGAACCGGCAATATCAAATTTAGCTGGAATAGCTTGTGAAACGCGATTGCATAATTCATAAGGTTCACCCAATACTCGGCCAGCATCACGAATTGCTGCCCGTGAAGCCATCGTCCCAAAAGTAATAATCTGCGCTACGTGGTCAGCACCGTATTTTTCGGAAACATAATCAAGAACTTCTCCACGGCGGATATCGGCAAAATCCATATCAATATCAGGCATGGAAATACGATCTGGATTCAGGAAACGTTCAAAGAGTAAATCATATTGGATTGGATCAAGATTAGTGATGCCAATCAAATAACAAACCATGGAACCGGCAGCACTGCCACGTCCTGGGCCAACGATAATCCCTTTGTTTTTTGCCCAGTTAACAAAATCCGCCACAATCAAAAAGTAGGATGGCCAACCCATTTTTTCAATTACTGAAAGTTCATAATCCATTCTTTCCCGTACCGCTTTTTCCTGGTCCTCAGCAAAACCTTTTTTGTAGCGAACCTTAATTCCCTCTTCGCACAAAAAGCGAAGATAAGAATTTCCGTCATAACCTTCCGGAACTTCAAAATAAGGCAACTGAATATTACCCAACTGAATTTCAACATTACATTTTTCAGCAATCTTCAAAGTATTTTCAATTGCTTCCGGAACATGAGCAAATATTTCTTCCATTTCTTTGGCTAAGCGATAGGAATAATTTCCACCCATCATACTCATGCGATCCGTATCCGTTCTTTTTTTCTTGTTCTGAATGCACAACAAAATATCCTGCGCTTCATCATCTTCTTTCCTTAAATAGTGAATATCATTGGTGGCAACCAAAGGAATTCCTAATTCTTTTGAAAATTCAATTAATTTTTTATTAACCAAAATCTGGCCCGGAAGTTCCGGATGATCCATGATTTCCAAATAATAATTTCCTTCACCAAATAATTCTTGATACTCCAAAATTCTTTTTTTGGCCTGTTCAAATTTTTCCGCCAAAATTAATTGGGAAATTTCACCACCCAAACAAGCTGAACAAGCAATAATTCCTTCGTGATATTGCTGCAATAATTCCCAGTCGATACGCGGCTTATAATAAAAACCTTCCAAGTGAGCGATTGAAGTTAGTTTGATTAAATTTTGATAGCCTTCATTGTTTTTTGCCAACAATAAAAGATGAAAACTGTGACCATCAGCGCGAGTGTTTTTGTCGTGGCGGGAAGCTGGTGCCAAATAGGCTTCCACACCGATAATTGGCTTGATGCCAGCCTTTTTGCATTTTTGATAAAATTCCACCACGCCATACATGACGCCATGGTCAGTAATTGCCACAGCTGGCGCGCCATCTTCTTTGGCTAGATTAATCAACTCGTCAATCTTGGTTAGACCGTCAAGTAAAGAATAGTGGGTATGATTGTGGAGATGGACGAATGGCATAGGCTAAAAAATTATTGAGGAGAATAGATATATTTACTATAAGTAGGACACCAGGAAACACTGGGATTATAAATAGAGCCTTTGAATTTATACTTTTTTATTTCGCAACGATCTGGGTCGGAATTGTTTTCTAATTGACCAAGCAAATCAAAGCCCTGACCGTCTGCGGTAACATTTCCATAGGTATACGAGTAATGACCGTCTGCCCATGGACTAGCTAAATTATTTGTTGGATCTAGTGGTTGGGTGGACATCCAAGGAGAAAGAACTGAAAACCAATCTTTACCGGCAATACTATAAATAAAACAACTTGAACCATAAGCACAAGTTCCGGCTGGCGGATATTTTCCATTTTCATCGTAATACATCTGTAAAGCATTATAAATCTGTTTTAAATCTGCTTTTCTTCTGACATCTCTCGCTCTCATTCTCGCCGAATTCAAAGCAACGATACTAAGAGTCGCTAAAAGACCAATGATAGCAATCACGACCAAGAGTTCAATTAAGGTAAAACCTTTTTTACTATTAGATTTTACATTAAATAAATTCATTTTAACTTTTTAGTTTAGCAACAAAATCTTTTAATTCTTCATCGCTATAAAAATGAACCATAATTTGGCCACCACGGCCATGACGACGAATTTCTACCTTGGTTCCCAAGGCGGTGCGAAGTTCTGCTTCTATTTCTTGATCATTATTGGTTTTTATTTTTGCCGCTTTTGTTCCGCCCAACTGTTTGATGGCACGATCCGTTTCACTGACTGTCCAATTTTGACGCAAGATTTTTTTGAAAAGATTTATTTGTTGAGCTTCATCTTCAATGCCTAATAAATATTTGGCATGGCCTTCGGAAATTCTTCCATCAGCCAAAGCGCGTTGAATTTCTTCCGGCAAAGACAAAAAGCGCAAAGCGTTAGCCACACTGGAACGAGCCTTGCCAACTCTTTTTGATAGCTCTTCCTGAGTAAGATTGAATTGATCAATCAAGGCTCGATAAGCAATTGCCGTTTCTACAGAATTCAAATTTTCGCGCTGCAAGTTTTCAATTAAAGCCCATTCTAATTTTTTTTGTTCATCCGCTTCACGAACAATCGCCGGAATTTCGGTTAAACCCAAAGCCTTAGCACTACGCAAACGGCGTTCACCAGCAATTAATTCATAACCGTCACCAGTTTTTGTGACCACGATTGGCTGCAAAATACCATGCTGGCGAATAGATTCCATCAGGTCGCGCAAAGATTCGTCAGAAAAATAATGACGCGGTTGATGAGGATTGGCAATAATTAAATTTGGATCTAGGCGTCTAATGCGATCTTTGTCGCTCAAAACAGACAGAGCTAAATCATCCGAAAAAGAAGAATGAGAAGCCTGATTGTCGGTTTCAGTAAAAGTTTTTTTTGGAATTAAAGAGCTTAGCCCTCTTCCTAAACCTTGTGGCATATATTTTTTGTTATCTTTTGTTTATTGTTCTAAACTTAATAATTCACGGGCCAGGTTTTCATAGGCCTTGCCACCGCGTGATTTTGGATCGTATTGCAAAATGGTGCGCCCATAACTTGGAGCTTCCG
>CAZXPO010000013.1:0-11315 GCA_964643165.1 uncultured Gammaproteobacteria bacterium
GGTAGTCGCCGATAATTCGGCCGCGGCCATAAGAATCCGGCAAGCCGGTCAACAAACCGGAATGGCGCAAAGCACGCATTGTGTCGGTATAAGCAGAAAAAACGGCATCGCTGTGAGTTTTGCGATATTCGGTAAAAATTTCTTTGATTTCCGGTGATAATTTTACTTTATTTTCTTCACAAGCTTTAGCGACCATTCTAATACCGCCAAAAGGTTTGATTCCCCGTTTCAAAGGTTCGTCAGTTTGCAAGCCGACAATTTTTTCTAAACGCTTATCAATGTATCCCGGGCGATAGCTGGTGACACTCGGAATAGTTTCCGCATCCACCTTCAACACGCCGCCGCGCTTGCTTTCTTTCTCTAATAATCTTTGGCATTCCTTCCAAAGTTTTTTGGTTCTTTCTGATGGTCCAACCAAAAAAGAAGCGGTGCCAGCATAAGGTTTGGCGTTTTGGTAAACAAAGGAACGGACGTCCAAGGCACCAAGAATAATGCCGCTTTCTCCGAGAAAACGGTTATTTTTACTGATTTTTTTTGTCATGTTAGATATTGTTATTTTTTGATTTTGCAAATTTGATTAGCGGTTGAAAATTACCTTTTTTTGAGTTTCAAAATTATCCAAAACACCAGCAAAAAAATAAATACTATATTAATATTTTTCTTTATATAAGCAAATATTTAACAAATGATGGGTCTAATTATTAGTCTAGTTGACAACCACTTTATTAGTCTAATTATTAGTCTAATTTTTATAGAAATAAGTTTTCCAAATAATTTTGTGCTTTCATTATTTTAATTTGCCCAAGTGATTTTTCCCTTTTCAAATTTTTAACTATTTGAACAGCATTTAATTTATATTTTTCAGAAAAATATTTTAAATTTTTACTCAAATCATAATCAGACAATTTTACTTCTAAAATTTCCGTAATTTGTTTATCATCATTAACCAAAGCAAAATCTACCTCTTTCCCCTCTTTTGTTCTCAAATAGTGCAGACTTTCGCTTTTTCCTAAATAATCATTGCGGCCTAAAACACTTTTAAATAAAGAAGTAGCAACAAAATTCTCAAATTTTACCCCCTCGTCCCCAACAACCAAACCATTGTCATAAAAATATATTTTTGGTTCTTTCAAAATAGAACGAGAAATTTTTTTAGAATAAGGCGTTACTTTAAAAATAATAAAAAGTGATTCAAAAATATTAATATATTTTTTCACCGTCATTGGAGAAATTTCTGCATCTTGGGCTATCGAAAAATACGAAATTGGCGAGCCAACCTTGTGTCTCAAAAGTTCAAAAACCAATTTAATTGCTTTCAAATCGTTAATTTTTTCAAAATCCAAAACATCGGTTCTCACTAAACTATCTATATATTGCGTTCTCCAACGATCCGCATCCACTTCTGTTTCTGCAAGAAATGGTTCAGGAAAACCGCTCCTAACTATTAATCTGTCAGCATCAATTTTTTCTTTTTCTTTTTTTAACTCAACCGAAGACAAAGGCATTAAATGATGAACAAAAAATCTCCCCGCCAACGAATCACCGCTTTGGCGAAACATTTCTAGTCTTGCACTTCCAGTGACCAGAATCTTTAAACTATCTGGCTTAGTATCAAAAACTCCCTTCAAATAATTTTTCCAGCCTTTCATTTTGTGTAATTCATCCAAAATCAACAAATCGGTATCCTCTGGCCATTCTTCGTTTTTAATAATATTTACATCCTGTAAGCTATCATAATTAAGATAGACTGGTTTTTTATACTCTTTTGCAATATTTTTAGCTAACCAAGTTTTGCCAACTTGTCTTGGCCCAACCAAAAAGACGATTTTTTTGCTTAAATCATTAATAATTTGAGTTTTTTGAAATCTATTCATATATGACTATTATACACTATATTATCGAATAGTCAAGACTATTCGATATTTCACTATCGAATAGTCGCATTTACTCAATTACCACTCTAGCATCCAAGACTTTGACGCCCTTGCCTTCTTCCAGGGCCAATAAAGGATTGATATCCAATTCTTTGATTTCCGGAAAATCCTTCAAGAGTTTTGCCAAGCGCAAGACCGCATCAGTGACTGCTTCCAAATCTACAGCCTTGGCGCCGCGGACCCCGCTGAGCATTTTTTTGGATTTCAAAGAGTTGAGCATTGTTAGCACATCTTCTCTGCTCAAAGGATTTAAGCCAAAAGCCACATCCTTCAAAACTTCCACAAAAATTCCTCCCAGACCAACCATAATTAGATTACCGAAAGATTCGTCTTTGCTGCTGCCCAAAATTAATTCCACACCTTTTTCAGTCACCATTTCCACCATTAACACGCCTTCCAATCTGGCTTCCGGTTTTTTGGCAGCAATCGCGGTCATCATTTCATCAAACTTGTCACCCGCTTCTTCTGGTAGAACATTCAGCATAATTCCACCAACATCGCTTTTGTGTAGAATGTCTTGGGAAACAATTTTCAAAACCATTTTCACGCCCATTTCTTTGGCAATTTGTTCCGCTTCGGCTCTGTTGTGAGCAATTCGGCTTTGCAAAATTGGTAAACCATAAGCTTCCATAATTGCCAAAGCTCTCGCTTCCGGAAAAGATAAGACGCCAGCCGCTCGTGATTCGGCAAATATTTTGGTAACCAATTCCCTGTTAACATCGGTAATTTCGATACTTTCGCTAATTACGCGTGAAGAGTGTTCAAAAAAAGTATGCAGAGTATTCAAAGAGCGAACTGCTTCTTCCGGAAAAGCAAAAGCCGCTACGCCCGCATCTTTCAAAATTTTTATTCCTGGCAAAACTAATTCTTCGCCCATAAAAGCAGCCGCTACCGGTTTGCCAAATTTTTTCTTCGCTGCCACCAAAGCTTCGGCAGTCGCTTCAATTTCGGTCATGGCTTGCGGGGTCAGAATCACTAGCACTGAATCAACATTATTGTCGCTCAGCACTGCTTCCAAAGAAGCTTGGTAGCGATCAGCCATCGCATCACCAATAATATCAATCGGATTGTGAATATTAGCAGCCGCCGGCAAAGCAGCACTCAATTTTTTCTTGGTTTCTTCAGACAAAACTGCCGGCACCAAAGCATCTTCCATCACAGCATCAATTGCCAAAACACCTGGACCGCCAGCATTGGTGATGATGGCCAAATTCTTGGCGCTCTTGATTGGATTATTGCTAAATATTCTAATGTAGTTGAATAATTCACTGATGTTATAAGCCCTGATTACTCCACTTTGATTGAATAAAGCTTCATAAGCAGCATCATTTCCCGCCAAAGCACCGGTGTGGGAAGCGGAGGCACCAGCCCCAGCACTCGTTCGGCCAGATTTTAAAATAATAATTGGCTTTGGATTTTTGCCGGTGGTAATTTTTTTGGTGACCGCCATCAAAGCTTCGGCATCACTCAGCTGTTCCACATACATCGCGATTACTTTGGTTTCTTCGTCGTTAGCGAGATATTCCAAAATTGCCGTTTCGTTCACAATTGTTTTGTTTCCGACACTCATAAACTTGGAAAAACCAATTCCCATTTCTTTGGCAGAATCAAGAATGGCGGTACACAAAGCGCCGCTTTGAGAAATAAAAGCCACCGAGCCGACCGGCGGCATCACAGCCGCAAAAGAAGCATTGAGCTGCAAAGCCGGGTTGATAATTCCCAAACAATTCGGACCGATTAAGACGATGCCGTATTTTTCACAAATATTTTTTACTTGCTCTTCCAATTCTGCATTGCCGGTCTCTTTGAAGCCAGCGGAAATAATAATTGCCCCTTTGATTCCCAAAGCACCGCCCTCTTCCATTACTTGCGGCACAATCGCTGCCGGCACTACCACAATCATCAAATCAACTGTTTTGCCAATCGCGGTTAAAGAAGAATAGCAAGTTAAGCCATACATTTCTTCAGCTTTTGGATTAACTGGAAAAATTTCACCAGCAAAAGTTCCGGCCAGATTTTTGACAATTTCGTTGCCAACGCTTTTTTCTTTGGTCGAAGCACCGACAATCGCCACGCTGTTCGGCTTGAAAATAAGGTCTAAATTTTTCATAAAATATGTTTATTAATAATTAACTTGCGCAAAATTTTTTTTGCCGCCAGCAGTTGTTTCTGAGTAGTTGGCTTGATATCTGATAATTGATAGGGTAATGATAGTTCTTGATATTTGTGAACCCCTAAAATATGATAAGGTAAAATCTCTAATCTTTCCAGTCCCTTTAACCCATTGCAAAAAATCCCTAATTTTTTTAGATCTTCCGGGTCGTCAGTGAGATCGGAAACCAAAACCTGGCGAAGCCAAAATGGCTTGCCGGAAGCATTGCGTTCTTGAATATTTTTCAAAACTGCCTCATTTCCCGCACCAGTCAGGCTGTGATGCTTTTTATTATCAATTTGTTTGAGATCAAAAATGACCAGGTCTGCCAAATTAATTAGCTCTTTGGCTTCCGCCGTTCGCAAACTGCCATTAGTATCCAAAACCACGTTGAAGCCTAATTTTCTGACCTTTTTGAATAAGCCAACCAGCTCCTTGGCCTGCAAAAGCGGTTCACCGCCCGAAACCGTCAAGCCGCCGCCGCTGGAAAAATATGGCCGCTGTTCTTCTAATAAATCAATAATTTGCTGATTGGAATATTTTTCTCCGCCGCGCAAACTAATAGTGTCCGGATTGTGGCAATAGGAGCAGTGAAAATTGCAGCCCTGCAAAAAAACAACTAAACGAATTCCTGGACCATCATGCGTTCCAAAAGTCTCCACCGAATGAACTTTCAACATAAAAAATAAATTAGTGCCCTTTTATTATAGTAGAAAAGGACACTCTAAGCAAAAAGAAAAAACCGTCAATATTTTATAATATCAACGGTTTCGTTTGTTTCTTTATTTGTTTTAACATTTGGCCAATTCAATCCATTTTTTTATTTCTGGAGTAATCTGGCAATAATTTGTTTTTTTTCGATCTATCTTTTCCGAATTAGTGGAGTGATAGCTTTTTATCACATCAAAATAAAAATCTCTCAAGAAAAGGTTCCACTTCTTAAAACCTTCTTTGCTTAATTTTATTTTTAAATTTTTTCCGCTCACTTCGACTAAGCCGGCATTAATAATAAAATTAGCCATTGCTAAAGTTTCGTTAAAATATGGCTGGAAAGATTTGTCTTTATGCATTTTTGCATCAAAGAATGAACAAATTTTAGCTACTGAAAAAGCTAATAATTCCAGATGTTCTTCTTGAGAAAAATTTTCCAAAATATTTGCCGCGCCTCCGCAAGTTTTTCTTGCTTCTTCGAGAATAAATTTTTTCTCGCCCAATCTTTCATCACTTTCTGGCGTGCAGCCAATATAATGGATGCATTGGCGAGAAATAGTTTGGGTAATCAAACCTTTGGGAGTCAATAGATTTGAAAATAAATCTTTTTGATTCGGCTCGCAATATTTTGTTAAGATTTTTTTGCACCTATCAACGTGATCTTCAACTGCTTGAAAATCCAAAAAAACTTTTACGCCGTCAACTTTTCTTTTTGGAGCCGTTTGGCCTGAAAGTTTAAAATTAGCGCCAGCACCCGCTTTTAGAGCAGTGACAAAAACGCCCATTTCAATGTTTTCCATTTTTTTGCTGGCAATTTCTACTAATTCCTCTTTGATGCCAAGCTCAAAAGCAAATTTTGGTGCTGAATTTTTGATCTGATCAACCATTTTCTGCTCGCCATTTTCCGTTCTTACTAAAAGACGAAATTCTGGACTAACACAGAAATCATGTTCTCGTTTTTCCATGCCGTGAATAGGCAAAAGGCGGCAAGAGTTTGAAATTTTTACCCATTTTTCATCAACTTGATGCCACAAATTTTCCAATTGAGAAATATCTCGGCAATCATAAGCATCAGCCAGCGCCCAAAAATAATCATTAAATTCTTGGCCATCCAGAATGTTAGCTCCTCGCAAAACAGAAACAATTGCCCCAATTTCTGAAGGAAAAGCTTCCGCCCAAGTTTGGCGATTAGTAATTCCAACATCTTGAGAATAATTAAAAACAGTGTAATCAAAATCAGATAACTCCTTTTCAATGTCTCGATAATAGAAACTTTGTTCTTTTTGGCCCAAAAAATCATAAGCAACGATGATTTTTTCAAACCAATGGCAATAAAGCTCATCAAACAATCCTGAAACCACCAAAGAAGTTATAAAAATTTGCGCTTCTTTTTTGCTGATATTTTTATTGTTAAAAATTGCTTCTTGCAAACAATTTCTTTCAAAACTAAACACCGGCAAAACAAATTTTTTGATAAATCCCAGATTGATTAATGAATTGCTTTTATCAATCTTGCCATTTTGTGAAGCTAGATATTTGATTAATTCTTCAACCGGCGAATCCGGACAGTTTGTGCCAAGCCCCTTGTCTTGCTTTTCTAATAACGAACGAATCGTTGGGGAATTTTTGATGTGTTCAGAAACAGCATTTAAGATAATCAATACTGCATCGGAAAATTTTTCATTCTCTACCGAAGGTTTTTCAAAACCTTCTTTAATAGCTTCTGTACAAAAATTTAAATTTTTCTCCATTTTTTTTCTTGTTTTTGTTAATTTAATTGTTAAAGATTTTTTTTAGCCGAACCAGGAGACTGGTTGAGGCTCCATAAATAATAATCTAAAAACGACTTTTTGTCAATAAAAAAGCTCGAAAAAATTCGAGCTAATTTTGTTTTTTTGGTTTTTAAAAATTATTAAATTGTTGGTTTAATTTGGAAATTTAAATGATTCACCCCGCTAAGCGTGAGAAATATCCCATTTTTTTCCAAAATTTCCTGGTCATCAAAAGCAACCTTGATTGCCTCAATAGTTTGAGACAGGACTGCTAAATAGTTTTCACCAACTGGATTGGTTTCTTTATCCAATTTTTCGGCAAATTTCAAATCATATTCATGTAAATAGATTGTTCCGTTGACAGTAAAATTGTCTGTAACAATCAACAATCTTTTAAGAATTTTTTGATAATGCTCCTCTTCAATTTTTCCCAAATTGAATTGCTTTCCTAAAATGAATAATTTTTCTCCCATTTCTGTTTTTTTTAATTTTAAAGGACTAATTTATAATAACAAAGGACTATATCATATAAATCATAATATGTAAAGACAGCCAAAATAATCTATTAATAAGTGCAGAAAAACACCAATGAAGAAATAACGATATCTAGTGAATAAGCCAAATAAATAGACTGGAAAAGCAAAAAAGGAATGAAAAGCGTGGTTGTTAATACTACAACGCCCCGGCACAAAAACGCTGGCGGCAAACAAATGATCCAGATCGATTATGTTGGCGGCGAGTAGTTGAAACAAAACTTTTTTGGCCGCAAATTTTCGTTTCAAAAATTTGGTTTCAACAAAATAAGCGATTCCCCACACCGCCAAAGCAGATAGAAGATGCAGCCACCAGTCGGATTGTAAAAATATTTGTTTAAGCATTCGATAATTATAGCATTAGCAGATAATAACAGGCAAAAAAAGAGGGTCATTTTTTGATTCTCTAGTTGTCTAATAAATTACAGAAATCACAACATTCGATAGTATTCGTGTTTTAGGTAAACACATATGGCGGCATACATATCCGCCTTGTGGTGTGTGTAGTTTTTTTGAGAAGGGTGAATATTGAGGGGTGAATATTCACCTGGTATAATAATATGTCAAAAGAACTACAACAAATATTGGAGGTCATAAAAAAAAAATAATTTGGACACCAAATTTAGCGGCGGGTTCCGGGTTCGAATAAGCCACAACTCACACAACAATTAAAAAACAGACACAAGTGTCTGTTTTTTAATTGGCGGAGAGGGTGGGACGCACTTGGAACGATAATATTAAAATTATTACTATAGTTTTAAGCTATATGCCTCATTGATGATGAAAAACATCAACAATAAATTACTTACCATTTTTACAATACGTGAATATTTTGTTATTATAGTTCTTATGAGTAAAATAAATATTTATATAGATGGAAATAATTTATATCGCTCAGCTAAAGAGCTAGGCTTTGAGATTGATTATAAAAAATTTAGAGGCTGGCTTAGACAAAAATATAATCCGGCTTTTGTTTATTTATTTATCGGACTAGTTCCAGAAAGAATAAACTTTTATGAACATTTACAAAAATGCGGCTATATTCTAGTTTTTAAGCAAACAGTTTCTGTTGGAGAAAAAATAAAGGGCAATTGCGACGCAGAATTGGTTCTTAAAAGCGTAACAGATTACTATACAAAGTCTTTTGATTCTTGTATTTTAATAACTGGGGATGGCGATTTTGGTTGCTTAGTAGAGTTTTTAAAAGAAAAGAAATCGATAGATTGTATTATTGCTCCAGATAGAAACAAATGCTCTATTTTACTTAGAAACAAAAATATAGAAATCACTTTTCTAAATGAACACTATCATAAATTTTCTGGGAAAATAAAAAAAGCCCCCAATATGGACGTATCCATATAAGGGTCTCTTTCATAATGATATTATCATTATACTATAAAAAATAGAAAAGTCAATATTATAAAAAAATAACTCTAATATTAGAGTTATTTTTAATCCGCGGAGAGTGAGGGATTCGAACCCTCGGTACCTTGCGGTACACACGCTTTCCAAGCGTGCGCACTAGACCACTATGCGAACTCTCCAATTTTGTTGCGAACCTGCCCGCCTTGGGTGGGCTCTCCTTTTGCTACCTTTCCATAATAAACGCTAATCAAAAATCTGGCAAGAGATGCAAAATGACCCTTGGTTTTTTACTACCAAAGGCCATTTTTTAAAATTTTCATTACTGAAGCTTTCTTTGAATGATGGTGTTTAAGCCCTCAATCTTGTCATTAGCGGAATCTACAAAGTCATTCAAAGGGCGAGCACCATTAATCATCTCATCGCCGATAAACAGGGTTGGTGCACCAATAACGCCATATTTGGCGGCATCTTTGCTTCGAGTGGCCAAATCAAAAGCTTTTTGCTGGTCAGCTAAACAAGTGTTAAATTCTTTCTCATCCAAACCTAACTTGTTGGCAATTAAAACAAAATCCTCTTCCAAAAGTGAGCGGCTTTTTACAATTTCAATCAAGTCTTGGCGAAACTCCCAGCCCTTTTCTTTGACAAAAGCACATTCCACGGCTTGAGCAGCTTGCACACTAATTGAACCATTAACAATAAATGGACGATAAGCAATTTTTAAACTGTTGCTATAATCTTTTTTGAGCTGTTCCAAGCTTTGATCAAGAGTACCGGAAAATGATTTGGATAAATCTTCATAGACAATCAAACCCAGCTTGGCATTCTTGTCGCCCCACAAATGATCGGCTTCCGAAATTTCCGGCATCACTGAATTTGTGAAACTAGCACTGGTGGCGGCGGCAGAATTATTTTCTGTTACTGGCACTTGATTCTCTTCCTGATTTTTGGAAACTGATTGATGCGGCCAGACAATCCAAAGCACTACCAGAATAATTACCAAAGCTAAAGCACCAACAAACCACCAAATATTTTTGTTTTCTTTTGGCGGTCTTTCCATGACATTCATTGAATTCATATTTTTTAAGCTAATATTTTTTCAAAAGCCGTGGCTGCGGCTAATAAATTTTTGTCGCTAAAACGAGGGGCAATTAACTGCAAACCGATTGGCAAGCAGTCTTTTTCAATTTTCGCTGGAATAGAAATAGCCGGCAGGCCAGCCAGTGATGCGCCAATCAGAAATATATCTTCCAAATACATAGTTAACGGGTCATTGCTCTGCGCCCCAATTTTGAATGCCGGATGCGGTGAAGTTGGACTGAGAATAAAATCGTATTTTTTGAAAGCCTGATTAAAATCTTCAATAATTAAAGCCCGGACCGACTGAGCCTTTTTGTAATACGAATCAAAATAACCGGCCGATAAAGCATAGGTGCCGAGCATAATTCTTCTTTTGGTTTCCGCACCAAATCCTTGACCGCGAGTTTTTAGATAGAAATCATGAAGATTTTTTGCTTCATCGACAGAAAATCCCCAAGCGATACCGTCAAAGCGAGCAAGATTAGAGCTCACCTCACTTGGCGTCACCAAATAATAAACCGGCACACCAAAGCGAGAATTTGGCAAAGAAATTTCTTCCACTTTTGCGCCAGCGGCTTTCAAATTTTCTATCGCTTCAGCCAAACTTTTTTTTACTTCTTCGTTTTTTAATTCGCTAATATATTCTTTTGGAACGCCGATTTTCAAGCCGGAAAAATTTTTGAAATTATTTTTTTCATTTACTTCAGTGGAGGTGGCATCGTGTTCATCCTTCCCTTCCATTGCCGCAAAAACCATTTCCGCATCTTCGGCAGTTTTGGTGATTGGACCGATAACATCCGTGGAAGAAGTCATAGAAAGCAAACCAAAACGAGAAACACGCCCGTAACTAGGCTTGAAACCAACGACATCACAAAAAGCAGCTGGCTGGCGAATAGAACCGCCAGTGTCGCTACCCAAAGAAAATAAACAAAGGTTGGCAGCCACCGCGGCGGTGCTGCCGCCGGAAGAACCACCAGCAACGCAAGTGAGATCGTATGGATTTTTGGTAACGCCAAAAGCAGAATTTTCTGTGGAAGAACCGTGCGCAAATTCATCCAAATTTGTTTTTCCCAAAAGTACTGCGCCCGCTAGTTTCAATTTGGCAATCACCGTGGCATCAAAAGGAGCAACATAATTTTCCAAAATTTTGGAAGCGGCGGTGGTGCGGACCTTCTTGGTCATTAAAGCGTCTTTGGCTAAATAAGGAATGCCGAGTAAAGGACTACGTTCACCGGATTTTATTCTTTCATCGGCCAACTTTGCTTCACGCAAAGCTTCTTCGCGACAAACTGTTAGGACGGCATTCAATTCTGGATTTTTTTCTTCTATTGCCTTCAAACAAGCTTCGGCCAATTCAACAGCGCTGATTTCTCCCGAATCCAGTTTGAGGCGTGCTTCTTTGATTGTTAATTCATTTAATAACATAGATTACAAAACTTTTTTTACTTTAACTAAGCCGTCCAAAACTTCGCCCTGATTGAGGGCTAATTCCCTTTCTTCGGCGTCCCAAGCTTTTACTTCATCGGCACGAAAAACATTTTCTGAATCAGTGATTCTGGTTTCTTGATTAACGCTGCTGATATCGGCTTGATCAAGCTGTTCCACATACGCCAAAATGGCCGAGAGTTCTCGGCTGTATTTTTCGGCTTCTTGTTCATTAATTTCCAACTTTGCTAATTGCGCAATGTGAAATATTTCTTCAGAGTTTAGCATTTATTTTGTTTTACTCGCCCGCTAATAATTTCAAAAAATCTTTTTCGTCTAATATTTT
>CAZXPO010000013.1:11415-14363 GCA_964643165.1 uncultured Gammaproteobacteria bacterium
TTTTGTTTTACTCGCCCGCTAATAATTTCAAAAAATCTTTTTCGTCTAATATTTTTACACCCAATTCTTGGGCTTTTTCGTATTTGTCACCGGGAGCTTCACCGACAACCACAAAATCTGTTTTTCGGCTGACTGCAGAGGAAATTTGCCCACCTTGTGCCTTTATTTTATCTTTTGCCTCATCCCTTGTCAAACCAGAGAGCGAGCCGGTCAAAACAAAAGTTTTGCCTTTGAGAGCGCCATTTTCTGATAAAGCAGCCAAAAAAGCGGCATTCAGATTCAAAAAAACTCCGCCGGCAGCAAATTTTTCTAATAATTTTTGATTATGTTCATCGTGCCAAAATTCAAACAGGCTTTCCGAAACTTTTGGCCCAACATCTTCAATCTCTTGCCAGTCCTCAATTTTCAAGCCGGCAAAAAATTTTTGTACTTCCGAAATAGAAAAATGGTCGGCGGTATTTTTTTGTTTTTCCCGAGCAAACAACGCCGCCAAAGCGGCCGCACTTTCTTCGCCAACGTGACGAATGCCGAGAGCAAAAATAAAACGATTCAAAGGCATCACCCGATGTTCATCAATTACTTTGATAATATTTTCCGCTTTTTTTTCAGCGAAGCGCGGCAGAGAAAACAAATCTGATTCGTGCAAAAAATATAGATCAGCCGCATCTTTGATTAGGCCTTCCACAAATAATTGCTCCACAATTTTAATCCCCAAACCATCCAGTCCGGCAGCATTCTTGGAAACAAAATGTGAAAGGCGGCGCAGATTTACGGCAAAACATTTTTTGTTCAAACAACGGAAAGCAACCTCCCCTTCTTCTCTGGTCACTACTCCTTCACAACGCGGACAAAAACGCGGGATGCTAATTTTTTTTTCATTTCCCGAACGCAAATTAACCAAAACTTCAGCAACTTTGGGAATCACATCACCCGCTCTTTCAATAACTATTGTGTCGCCAATCATCAAACCAAGACGGCCAATTTCATCCCAATTATGCAAAGTGGCGCGAGAAACAACCACCCCAGCAACCGAAACCGGCTGCAAATAGGCAGTCGGCGTGAGCACGCCAGTTCGACCAACTTGCCAAACCACATCCTCGACAATTGTGGTGGCTTGAATGGCGGGAAATTTGTAAGCCATCATATAACGCGGAGCTTTGCCGACAATTCCCATTGTTTCCCAAAAACGTAAATCATTAAATTTTACTACTACGCCATCAATATCAAAAGCTAATTTTTCACGCTTCTTGGCCACCTCGGCAAAAAAAGAAAAAACTTCTTTCAGCCCCAAACAACGGCGATTGGCTGGCAAAGTTTTGAAACCAAAAAGAGAGGCCAAAGCGTTTGCTTGAAAACGAGTTTTGATTATTCGGCCGCGATCGGCTAATTTCAAATCATTAATACTAAAATCAAAACGCTCAAAAATTTCGCGATTAATTTCCGTGTCCGGAATCAAAAAATCATAAGCAAAAAAATCTAATTTTCTTTCGGCACTAATTTTTGGGTCCAACTGGCGCAAAGAACCAGCCACCCCATTTCTGGTGTTGGCCAATAAGGGCTTGCCAAGTTTTTCATATTTTTTGTTCAGTTCGGCAAAAACTTTTTTGGTCATCACGGCCTCGCCTCGAATCTCCAAATCACCTTCGTTGGCCAAGGTAATAATTAAATCAATAGTTTCCTGACCAAAATTTAAAACTGCCAATTCTTTTTTTGACACTTCGCGCAGAGACAAAGGAATACTGGCAATAGTGCGGACATTTCCAGTGACATCTTCACCAATTTTTCCATCACCGCGAGTAGCCGCTTTTTCCAGAACACCTTGATGAAAATTAATATTAACCGCCAAGCCATCTAATTTTAGTTCACAAAAATATTCCGGTTCGGCACCGGCAACAAAATGGCGAGCTTCAGAAAACAAAGACGGACGAAGATCATCACTGGCCAAATATCTTCGACCTCTTTCTTCCCAATCGCGAAGATCGTTTTCCGAAAAAGCATCGAATAAAGAAATCATCTGCCTGGAATGAACGGATTTTTGAAATTTTACCAAAGGCTCACCACCCACCCGCTGAGTCGGTGAATCAGGAGTGATAAATTGAGGATATTCATTTTCCAAAATAAATAACTCATTTTTCAAACTATCAAGCGCGGCCGGAGAAATAGTTTCTTGGTCCAAAACATGATAATTATAACGGTGAATGTTGATTTCTGCCTTTAATTTTTCAATTCTATTTTTTGCTTGTTCATTTGTCATATAGGCTATATTATAACACCTTTTGACCAATAAAAAAACCGCTTTTCGATAAGGAAAAACGGTTTTTTGAAGCAATAATTATTTGTTTTCGGTGGTTGCTGGAGTGCCTGTTCCTTGACCGGCGTTTTGTGATTGTTGGATGAAAGAAACCACTTCGGAAATAGTGCTGCTGTTGTTAGCAACTGCGGTTTCGATTTGAGCTAATCGTGATCTTTGATCAATCATTTTTGCACTGAATTGAACAAAGAACATGACGACTACGCCTACTAAAATGCCGATTACTAAAGGGGTAATATTTTCTCTTCTCATAAATTTAATGACCGGAAAATCCGGAATGTTTATTTTTTAAAAATTAATTATTTTGCTTCTTGTTGAGCAGACAAAGCAGAGTTGATGAAGTTGACTACTGCGGTTGATTTCTGCATACTTTCAACGATTTGCTTTTCTGCTTTGGCCATTCTGTTATCCATGCTTCGCAATTGGAAGTAGGAAAAAACAGTAATTGCCACCAACAGCGCCAAACCAATAATGGTGAGGATTGGGCCGTAGGAAAACGAGGAATAAGATTGTTTCATCTTCATAGTTTTCAAAATTCGCCTTTGTCGCTTTTGCAACTATTGAAGGCAAACATAAATAATAATTTTATTTCTTTTACTTTTATATTATACACTTTTTAGAGAATGAGGGCAAATCT
>CAZXPO010000014.1:0-13772 GCA_964643165.1 uncultured Gammaproteobacteria bacterium
AGTTATAGACGATTGACCGATACGGAACAATTTCAATTTTTTATCAATTCAAAAAACAACCGTGTTTAATTACGCGGTTGTTTTTTATTATTTCTCAAGTATTTTTTTATCTCACTCCAATAATCTTCCTTACCTTCTCCATTTTTTGGTCAGTGATTTTTGCGGCCTGCTTGCGGCCCTTTTCTAAGATTTTGCGAGCATCAGCATCAGAAATTTTGTGAAACTTTTTCTGAAAATCTGTTAAAAATTTGACCACTACTTCTGCTAATTCTTTTTTGAAATCACCATAACCTTTACCGACAAATCTCTTTTCAATGTCTTTAATGTTTTCACCGCTTAAAGAAGAGTGGATGGTTAGAAGATTGGCGAGCGCCGGTTTGTTAGCCAAATCATAAATTATTTCCGTTCCTGAATCTGTTACTGCCTTCATGATTTTTTTTCTGGCCGCTTCCGGACTATCCAATAAAGCGATGGCACCAGCTGGATTCTCATCACTCTTGGCCATTTTCTTTTTTGGATCGTTGAGACTCATAATTCTCGCCCCTTCTTTTTTGACCATTGCTTCCGGAATAACAAAAATTTGACCGTATTGATTATTAAAACGTTTAGCAATATCACGAGCTAATTCAACGTGTTGTTTTTGATCTTCGCCAACCGGCACTAATTGCGTGTCATACAAAAGAATATCGGCCGCCATTAAAACTGGGTAATCAAAAATACCAACCGAGACAGAGTCCTGTTTGCCGCCAGCTTTCTCCTTGAACTGAATCATTCTTTTGAGATCAGAAATATGGGTCCCATAACAATTCAAAACCCAGGCTAATTCAGTGTGTTCTGGGACGGTCGATTGCTGAAAAATAATAGATTTTTTCGGGTTGATACCGGCAGCTAAATAAATTTTGGTGATATCCAAAATGCGACGACGCAAATCTTCTGGTTTTTGTTTGACAGTAATTGCATGATAATCTACCACGGAAAAAATACAATTATATTCTTCCTGTATAGTTACCCATTGAGAAATTGCTCCGATATAGTTGCCGATTGTTAAATCTCCACTTGGCTTGATGCCGGAAAAAATTGTTTTCTTGATTGCCATAAAATATTTTTAACTTCTTTTTATATTAATATTCTAGATTAACTGCGTATTTTTAGCAAATAAATCATCCTTGAATTAATGATATTTTGTGCTAATATTAAATAGTCAATTCTCTATAAAATTAGGGGCTCGTAGTATAGTGGTAATACGGGGCATTCGCATTGCTCAGACGCGAGTCCGATTCTCGCCGAGTCCACAAAGCGCTAGCAAAACGGGCTGTGGTATAATGGTATTATGCACGATTCGGGTTCGTGCGATCGCGGTTCGATTCCGCGCAGCCCGACATTTATTGTCAAAATTATGATCGATTTTAAACAAAAAATAGAAAAAGAAGAACGTTATCGTTACCCCTTAGAGGAAGAGCCTCAACCAAACAAAAAAACCAAACGTCTTTTTATATATTTAGGAATTTTTGGCGTAATCGCTTTGCTTTTTGCTGGAAAAATTTTAGTTTCCAGCAAGAGTTCTTCTGAATGGTTTAAAAATACTTTTTTTAGCGGACTTTCTCACTTGGTTATCAATCCTAGCGCTCAACTTGAAGGAGAAGAAAATGATCGAATAAATATTCTTTTATTGGGAATGGGTGGAGAGAATCATGATGGCGGAAATTTAACTGACACCATTATTCTTCTTTCCCTAAAACCATCCACAAAACAAGCGGCCATGATCTCTGTTCCGAGAGATATGGTTGCGCCAGATAGCAATGGTAACTGGAAGAAAGTTAATAGCATTAATGCTTATGCGGAAGCAGAAAAAGATGGAAGCGGCGGCAAGGCAGTTTGCGACACCCTAAGCACTTTGTTAGATGAGCCAATTCCTTATTATATCCGCGCTGATTTCCAAGGTTTTATTAATATCATTGATGAAGTTGGCGGCGTTGATGTTTATGTGGAAAATACTTTTGATGACTACACTTACCCCATATTAGGACGTGAAGATGCTGCTGATTATTATTCTCGTTTTGAACATCTTCATTTTGATAAAGGCTGGCAAAAAATGGATGGCGCCACTGCTCTCAAATATGCCCGCAGCCGCCATTCTCTAGGCGTCGAAGGTAGTGATTTTGCTCGCGCAAAGAGACAACAAATAGTTTTGGAAGCAGCGAAAGATAAAGTTCTTTCCCGAAATACTCTAACCAATCCAGCCACTCTCACCAAGATTATTGGACAGTTAGAATCACACATCGGCACCAATTTGCAAATTTCCGAAATGATTAAGCTTTGGAATATGTTTAAAGATGTCCAAAAGGCACAAATCACCAACAAAGTTTTAGACAATAGTGTTTCCGGATTATTAATGGATAGCCGCGGTGATGGCGGAGCATATATTTTGCTTCCGCGCGGAAATAGCTTCAAACCAATTAGAGACATGATCGACACCATTTTTGGCGACATTCTTCAGGCCAGTAGCAGTTCTTCCGATATTTCCGTTCCAAAAATGGCAAATTCAGAAACAATAAAAATAAAAAAAATAAAAGAATCCGCCACGATTGAAATTTTAAATGGCACTTGGATTAGTGGAATTGCCTCCAAGGCTTCCGCCAACCTAAAAGAAGCTGGCTTTACTGTTTTGAAATTAGGAAATTCTCAAGAAAGAAACTACACCAGAAATACTATTTATGATCTTACTTATGGCACCAAAAAAGAAGCATTGGAAGCTCTAAAAACTGCCTATAACGCTGAAGTTTCTTTTTCTTGGCCTCTTTGGCTAGAAGAAAAAATTTCTGCCTACGAAGACGAAGCTGCTTCTTCCACGAAAAATATCAGCACTTCAACAGAAATCATTGATGAAGATTCTACTGAAATTTCCAACGAAGAAAATATTGCCAGTAGCACTGCTGCCAGCAGCACCCCTTCAAAAACTAATTCTATTATTAATCCTGGACCAGACTTCATTCTTATTTTAGGAGACAAAAATAATACTGCGGCTAAATAATAAAAAAATGAATAAAAAAACAAAACCACTAATCGCTCTTTTCGGGCGAACTAATGTGGGAAAATCTACTCTCTTTAATTGCTTGGTTGAAAAACGACAAGCTTTGGTTTCTGATATCCCAGGCACTACTCGCGATAGTAATTTAGGAGAAGTGGAGTGGGATGGTTTTAATTTTGACCTTGTCGATACTGCCGGAATTTTGGATAGTATTTTTTTAGAAAAAAAATCAAAAGGACAGCTAACCGACATTGATGAAAAAACTCAAAGACAAGCCAAGGCTTATTTGGAAAAAGCTGATTTGTTGGTTTTTCTTGTTGATAGCAAGTCCGGATTAATGACTGAAGATAAAGAACTAGCAAAAATTATCAAAAAAATTCCCAGCCTCAAAAACAAAATTCTTTTAGTCGCCAACAAAACTGATAGTTCAAGACAAAGATTAGAAACTGCTGAATTTAACAAATTAGGATTAGGTGAACCGCTCTTAATTTCCGCCGCCAGCGGCAGCGGTACTGGTGATTTGTTGGCAGAGATTGTTAACAGATTAAAAAAATTAAAATTAATTGATCGTCATTCAAAAATTAAGGTAGAAAAAAAAGAAGAAGAGGCGCCAATAAAAATTTGCATTCTCGGAAAACCAAATGTCGGTAAATCATCTTTTCTAAATTCAATTCTCGGTTATGAAAGAGTAATTGTTTCTGACGTTGCTCACACCACTCGTGAACCGCAAAACACCGATCTTGAATTTCAAGGAAAAAAATTACAGATTATTGATACTGCGGGAATTAGCCGCCAAGGACACAAAGCTGAGCGCTTGGAAAAATATGGCATTGAAAAAACTTTGTCTGTTTTGAAAAAATCAGACATCGCTTTTTTGATGATTGATATTAGCGAAGGAATCACCCATCAAGATGCAAAATTAGTTCAAGAAATCTTTGATCGCGGCAACAGCTTGGTTATTGTGGCTAACAAATGGGACAAAATTGAAGAACGCAATCAAAAAAAATGGCGAGAAGATATTTATAGCAAATTTCCTTTTGCTTCCTGGGCACCAATTGAATTTGTTTCTTCTCTTTCCGGAAGCAGCAAACAAAATCAAAAAAAAGATAAAGAATTTTCTCCGGAAGAATTAAGCAAAAAAATAAATCATCTTTTATCAATGGCCGTTGAAATTGATGCTTGCCGAAAAATTTCTCTCAGTGAATCACAATTAGCAAAATTTTTGAGCAAGATTGTTAAAACTCATCGCCCGGCCAAAGGAAAAGGTTTGAAGCATCCTCACATTTACGAAATAAAACAAACTCACACCGAACCGCCAAAGTTTGGCATTCGAATCGGCTCTCGTGATGATTTGCATTTTTCTTATGTCCGCTTTATCGAAAACCGCTTACGTGAAAAATATAATTTTCTTGGCACGCCGATCAAGATGAGTGTCGAAAAGAACCCAAAAAGACACGGCGTTCGCGAAGGGAGACCGAAATCATAAATTTATTTTTTGGAGAAGCGCTGTTTATCGGCGTTTCTTTATAATTAATATGAAAATAATTGTCGGCCTGGGAAACCCTGGGCAAGAATACGAAAACACCAGACACAACATCGGCTTCTCCGCTCTTGATTTTCTATTTCCAGAAGCAAAATGGAAAGAAGAAAAACGTTTTGAAGCTTTGGTGGCTGAATATTCAGAAGGTTTGTTAATCAAGCCTCTGACTTTTATGAATAATTCCGGACGAGCAGTTCGAAAGATTTTGGATTATTATGGCTTACTAGAAAAGACTCTTGGAATTGTCGCCAAAAAAAATAGCGATCTCTCCGAAGTTCTAACCGTCATCCAAGACGATATTGATCTCTCTTTTGGAAACAACAAAATAGCCACCGATTCCAGCAGTGCCGGACACAATGGCATCAAATCATTAATTAGTCATTTAAAAACTCAGAAATTCAAGAGGGTTCGCTTGGGGGTAAAAAATGAATTATTTAGAAACCCAATTCCGGCCGACAAATTTGTTTTAGGAAGATTCAACGCCGAAGAAAAAAAGAAGTTGCCGGAAATATTTGAAGAAATAAAAAAACATCTTTAAACGTCAGCAAAAAAACCCTTGAAAATTATCGAGGGTTTTTTGTATTTTATGCTAAAAAATAATTCAGAAAGAGATTTTTATTTTTTCTTTGCTTACAGCGATCTTTTTGGCGCAGAAAAAATTTCCTTAATAAAAAATTTTTTTGGTACTCTGGAAAAAGCTTGGCTGGCGGAAAAAATAGAATGGCAAGAATTTAAAAATTCAACCGTGGAAAAGTTTTTTAAATTCAAAAAAAATTTTTTACCAGAAAGAGAGAAAAATTATCTTCAAGAAAATAAAATTAATTATCTTTTATTAATTGACGAAGATTATCCAAGCAACCTAAAAAATATTTCCTATCCGCCGCCAATTATTTTTTATCTTGGAAACATCAAGCTAGCCGAAGAGCAAAAAGAATATTCCTTAGCAGTTGTTGGTTCGAGAATTGCTAGTGCTTATGGCCGGCAAGTCGCCAAAGAATTAATTGCCGGACTAGATAAACGTTTTTTAATTATCAGCGGTCTGGCTTTTGGTATCGACACCTGCGCTCATCGGGAGGCTTTGGCAAACGGACTAAAAACCGGCGCCGTTCTTGGCGGTCCCTTAGAAAAAGATATCATCTCTTGCCCGGCAGAAAATTACTGGCTAGCCAAAAAAATTATTGACGATGGCGGATTTATTGTGACCGAATTCCCGCCTCATTCCTTGATTCAAAAAAGCAATTTTCCGCGCCGCAATCGAATTATTGCCGGATTATGCCTTGGCACATTGGTTGTTGAAGCTGGCCGAAAATCAGGCGCCAACAAAACTGCCGAATACGCCAGAGACGCCAATCGGGTTGTCATGGCCGTTCCGGGATCAATTTATAGCGAATTAAGTATTGGCACAAATAAACTATTAAAAGACCACACGGACGCTGTCAGCGGCCCTGAAGACATCTATCGTTGCCTTGGTATAAAAATGACTAATTCAAAAAAATCAAAAATCAAAAATACCGAAAATATTAAAAAAATAGCCGGGGAGGATGGTTTAAAAATTATAAAATCTCTTTTATTATTGAATAAAATCGCTAATATTGAGGAGATAATTGAAAATTGCCAACTTGACACCCCGTGCGTACATAGTACACTAACAATATTGGAATTGTCCGGGATTGTTTCTCGAAATAGCAGTGGACAAATATTATTATCGAAAAATTTATGAAATTAATTATTGTTGAATCTCCAACCAAGGCCAAAACGATTGCCAAATTTTTGGGTAAAGATTTTTTTGTAGAATCTTCTTTTGGACATATTCGCGATTTGCCGCAAAAGGAAATGGGGATTGATATCGAAAATGGCTTTTCGCCAAAATATGTCATACCGATGAAGTCCAGAAAAATAGTCACCAAATTAAAAGGCTTAGTCGCCAAAAGCGAAGAAGTAATTCTGGCAAGCGATGAAGACCGCGAAGGAGAAGCAATTGCTTGGCATCTTCAAGAAGCTCTAAAATTAAAAGCTGGCCAAAGCAGTCGAATTGCCTTTCACGAAATAACCAAGCCGGCAATCTTGGAGGCTTTGGCTCACCCAAGAGAATTAGATCTCAAAATGGTTGATGCCCAACAGGCTCGACGTATTCTTGATCGTTTGGTTGGTTATGAACTTTCTCCATTCCTCTGGAAAAAAGTAGCCAAAGGTTTGTCTGCCGGTAGAGTGCAGAGCGTCGCGATTAGATTTATTGTCGAAAGAGAAAGAGAAATTCAAAAATTTATTTCTGCCGAATATTGGAGCTTGGCGCTAAAAGTGAGCCAAAAAAATCAAGAACAAACATTCGAAGCGAACTTGTTTAAAATCAAAGACAAGGCTTTTGACAAATTAAGTATTGATGAAAAACTTGCCGGAGAAATTGAAGCCCAAGTAAAAACTGCTGATTGGTTTGTTTCCGGAATCGAAAAAAAGGCAACCAAAAAATCACCAGCCGCCCCATTCACCACTTCCACTCTCCAACAAAGTGCCAACCGTCATCTTGGCTTTAGTGCCAAACAAACCATGACTGTTGCTCAAAAACTATACGAACAAGGTTTTATCACTTACATGAGAACCGATTCGCTGAATTTGTCTGAAAAATTTTTAACCGAAGCTCGTGAATATTTGGGACAAGAATACGGCCAAGAATATTTGCCAAAAGAGGTTAGAAAATACAAAAACAAAAGCAAAAATGCTCAAGAGGCCCACGAGGCTGTTCGTCCAACCGAAGTTTTTAAAACACCAGACAGTCTAAAAAACAAGCTTGATTCTTCCGAATATCGCCTTTACCGTTTAATCTGGCAAAGAGCACTTGCCTGCCAATCTGCCGATGCGCAAATTGCCGCCACCGCCATTGATTTAAAAACCAAAGACAAAAATGCTAGCGACTACACTTTCCGCAGCACCGGACAAATTGTTTCTTTTGATGGCTATCTAAAAATCTATCCGGAAAAAACCGAAGAGCAAGAATTGCCAAGCGTGGAAGAAGGAGAGACTTTGTCTTTATTGGATACCATTAAAAGCCAGCACTTCACCAAGGGCCCAGCCAGATATTCCGATGCTGGTTTGGTCAAGGAGTTGGAAAAACATGGCATTGGCCGTCCTTCTACTTACGCGCCAACAATCAACACTATTATTGTTCGCAACTACGTCAATCGTGATGATCACAAAAAGCTTTTTCCAACCGACATTGCCTTTGTGGTTAATGATTTGTTAGTTGTTCATTTCCCAAAAATTGTTGATTACGCTTTTACCGCCGGCATGGAAAATAATTTGGATGAGATTGCTGAAGGCAAAAAAGAATGGCAGCCAGTGATTGGCGAATTCTATCATGATTTTCATGAAAATTTAGAAAACAAATATAAAGAAATTAATAAAAAAGATATTATGCCAGAAGAAACTAGCCAAGAAGTCTGTGATAAATGCGGATCACCAATGATTGTCAAAACCGGCCGTTACGGAAAATTCCTGGCCTGCTCCGGTTTCCCAGATTGCAAAAACATCAAATCCATGGGCGGCGGAAGCAACCAGCAAAGTAATGGCGAAGGTGGAGAAAAAAAACCAGATGCCAACCTGGAAGCTCTGGAAAAAAAGTTTGCTGGTGAAAAATGTGAAAAATGCGGCTCTGATATGGTGGTAAAAAATGGAAAATTCGGACCATTTCTTGCTTGCTCCGCTTATCCAAAATGCAAAAACATCAAAAGTATTGTTGATGACAGCGCCGTCACCTGCCCAGCTTGTAACACCGGCAAGATTGTCAAAAAATTCAGTCGCAAAGGAGTCTTCTATGCCTGCTCTGCTTATCCAGATTGTAAAAATGCTTATTGGGGTAGACCAACCGGCGAAGTTTGCCAGGTTTGCGGCTCCTTGATTATTGAAACGAAAGACGGGCCAAAATGTTCAGACAAAGGATGCAGTAACAGCAAATAAATTATCAGAAAAAAGGCTATCTATTAAATAGATAGCCTTTTGTTTTTGGTGATTTTCTGTTAAAGGAGAATAATAATTAAAATTGTGACAATCAAAATTAAAATTGGAAGACTAATTACTAAAATTAAATTTGTTTTTTTCTCATAACTTTTAAATTTTGATCCTCCACAATAGAAAATCAAAAGAATAAAAAATATAGAAAATACCGTCAACGAATATACAGATAAATAATACAAAAAAACAGAAGAGATTGAATTTCTAAAAAGAATAAAAGTTCCTAAAATAATAAAGAAATAAATTGGAACAAAGCAAGATTTTATATTACTCCAACGAGTCAGAATTTTTGCTCTTTTTTCCCAATTCTCTTCTGGGCCTTTATCGACCCAGATATTAATTTTATATAATTTTATATATAAAAAAATGAGAATAAAAGAAGATATTATTGATACAATACCCCAAACAAAAACATTTTGATTTGCTAGTTGTGGAACATCTGCATTATCGGCAAAAACTGGCGACCACAAAAATAATACGATTAATAATATTAACTTTTTCATTTTCTTTTCGCCCCGTTAACTACGGGACCAGAGTTCTATATTTATATTTTAACGAACTATTAACCTTGTATCCTATAATAAATAATCTGTTTTGTAAAGAATTTTTGCCCTGCAAAAAAACTGCCATTTTTTGGCAGTTTTCTTTATTTAAAGTAGTTTTTATTTACTTTTTTCTTTTCTTTTTGACTTCTTTTTTCTTCTCTTTCTTGCCGGCGAAAGTGGAAAAAATATTTTTTATTACTTCTGCCGCTCCCAAAAACAAAGCTGAACCATGATGCACTTTTTCTTCAACAAAAGAAATTAATTCTCCGCCTTTGACGACAATTTTTTCAATTGCTCCTGCTAGGCGATTAATCTTGGCCATACTAACAATGAGCTCATAGAGAGCCACACAGAGAAAAATTGTGAGAAATAAAGCGCAGACCGACAAAACCAAATAAAGAATGTCTAAAGAAGTGCTAAACATATAATTTTAGAAGTTACGAAGTTGAGCGCCGAATTTTTCTTCCAAGAGAGCCAAAAGTTCAGCTTGCAAAGAATCAATTTCTTCGGCGGTTAAAGTTTTTTCTTTGGAGAGATAAGAGATTGAAAAAGCCAAGCTCTTTTTTCCGTCAGGCAAGTTCTTGCCTTGATAGACATCAAACAATTCCACGGAATTAATCAAAGGATTGAAATTAACAATTGTCTCTCTGAGATTATTATACAATATTTCTTCGTCAACCACAAAAGCCAAATCTCTTTTGATGGCCGGATACTTTGCCGCTTCCAAATATTGATGATTCTTTGCCAACAAATAAATTTCCAACAAGGCATTAAAATTTAATTCGGCAATTACGCTTTCTTTTTTTAGACCAATGCCAAAAGAAGCGTTTTTTTCCAAAACAGCAATTAAGCCAATTTCTTCTCCGGAAACCATAATTTTGGCTGCTTGTTTTTTTTCTGCCCAGCCAGGAAAAGTTTCACTTGGCTGGAAAGAAATATTTTGTTCGCCATAAGAAATATTTTGAAAAATATTTTCCACAATCCCCTTGGCGCGAATAAATAAATTCTCTCCGCCGGTCAAAATAAAAGAAACATTTTTTTCTTGATAAGGTAAGAATTCCGAACTATTTCCACCGCGTTCATCAACTCCAACAAGATTCATAAACACTCGGCCAATTTCAAATAAACCAAAAGAATCATATTTGAATTGATTAGTGCGGGCATTAAAAATTAAATTTGGCGCCAAACTCTGACGAAGCATGGTGTGTTCAGTGGAAATTGGATTAGCTAAGCGCAAATATCCAGAATGATCAATCTTTAATTTGTTCAACTGATTTTCACCGACAAAAGAATAATTATATGTTTCATGCAAAGCGTTCTGGTAAGCCAAGATGTCTTTTAAATATTTCTCAAAAACCAGCTCCGGTAAAATCTTTGGGGCTTCCATGGTGATTTTTGGCAGTGAAAGCGGAATATTATCATAACCATAAACCCGAACAATTTCTTCCAACAAATCTTCCGCAATTTTGACGTCCTTGGCAGCTCGCCAAGTTGGGACAGTTACCATTAATTTTGTTTTATCTTGTTCAACCACAAATCCGAGACCGCGCAGAATTTTTAAATATTTATCGACCCCCAAAGCTTCACCGATTTTTTCGTCCAACCAAGAAATTTCCAATTCAATTAAAGTGTTTTTAACTTCAATTTCGCCGGATTTAAAATAAGCAATAATCTCAGCTTGCGGACAAGTTTCTTGTATTAATTTGAAAGCTCTTCTCAAAGCCAGCGGGCAAAAATTTGGGTCTAAAGATTTTTCAAAACGAACTGAAGAATCAGTGCGAACACCGATTTTTTGAGAAGTCTTTCTAATTGAAACTGCATCAAAATTTGCTGCTTCAAAAATAACTTCTTTCGTTTCACTATGGATTCCGGTTTCGCCGCCACCAATCACCCCGGCAACAGCTGCTGGTTTGTTATTGGCTGCAATAACTAAAATATCATTATCCAGAGGATGTTCTTTGTCATCTAAGGTTTCTATTGATTCATCTTTTTTGGCTCGGCGGACTGAAATTTTTTCAATTTTTTCCGCAGAAAAAGCATGAAGAGGCTGACCCAATTCTAACATCACATAATTACTAATATCAACTAAATTATTAATTGGATGCAAACCGACAGCTAATAATCTATTTTTCAACCATTCTGGAGATTCTTTAACCTCCACATTAACAATTTTCAAAGCAGAATAATAAGGACAGAGGTCCCTGTCTTCAATTTTGATATTTAATTTTTCAGAAAAACTATCCGCAAACTCTGGTGCGCAAAAATCTTCATAACTAGGAAATTTCAAATCATAAAAAACTGAAACTTCACGCGCCAAACCATAGTGCCCCCACAAATCACTGCGATTAGAAAGAGATTTGTTGTCGATTTCTAATATTGTGTCATCTAAGTCGAGATATTCGGAAAACTTTTGTCCGGCTTTGGCTTTTTTACCAAGTACCATGATTCCGTCATGGTTATGCCCAAGACCCAATTCATCCTCCGCGCAAATCATACCAAAAGATTTTTCACCGCGAATTTCCGATTCTTTTATTTCCAAGCCTCCTGGCAAAATTGCCCCGATCAAAGCCACCGGAACTAGCTGTCCTTCTTCCAAGTTTGGCGCACCGCAAACAATATCCAAGACTTCTGTTTTGATATCTACTTTTGCCAAGCGCAAACGATCTGCATTCGGGTGCTTAGCTACCGATAAAACTTTTCCCACAACCACCAAATTAAAAGCTTGGTCTTGATATTCAATTCCTTCAACTTCTACCGTGTGCATTGTTAACTTGTTCGATAAATCTTCAGGAGAAATACTCTTCGGCAATTTAACGAAATCGTTCAGCCATTGTAATGATAATTTCATATAATCAAAATTAAAATTGTTCTAAAAAGCGGATATCGCCGCTATTAAAAAGACGAATATCATCAATGCCATATTTGAGCATTGCCAACCGATTCAGTCCGAAACCAAAAGCAAAACCGGAATATTCCTCCGGATCGATTCCGCCGGCGCGCAAAACGTCCGGATGAATCAAGCCGCAACCGACAATTTCCAACCAACCAGTATTTTTGCAAACACGACAGCCCTTGCCATTGCACAAAAAGCAAGTGTATTCGCCATTGGAGCCAGGTTCAACAAAAGGATAAAATTTTGGACGCATTTTTAATTTTGTCTCTTCGCCATATAATCTTTTACCCACTAATTCCAAAACTCCTTTCATCTCGGAAAAATTTATTTTTTTATCAATCATAATTCCTTCTAATTGATAAAAAGTGTGTTCATGGCGAGCATCCGTGCTTTCACTGCGAAAACAACGTCCAGGAATAATTGCTCTCAAAGGAGCGCCGTATTTTTTCATTGCTCTAACTTGCATTGGCGAAGTCTGGGTTCTCATTAATAATTCATATTCACCATCTTTGTTTTTTTGATCGACATAAAAAGTATCTTGCATGTCGCGAGCTGGATGATGAGGGGAAACATTAAGAGCTTCGAAGTTAAAATAATCACTTTCTAGTTCCGGACCATCCAAAACCATAAAACCAAGGGAAGAAAATAATTCTTCAACTTCTCTTTGGATAATAGTCATTGGATGAAGAGAGCCATTTGGTTTTTTTTCACCAGGCAAAGTAACATCAATCTCTGATTCCGAATTATTTTTAGTTTTTATTTTTTGAGAAGCTTGGCTAAAAGTTTCTTCTAATTCTTTTTTGATATTATTAGCCAGTTCGCCGCATTCTTTTCTTAAATCATCGCTGAGGGTTTTTAAATCTTTCAACACTGTTGCCAATTCTCCCTTGCGTCCCAAAAATTTCTGCTCTAATTCTTTATATTTTTCACTAGCTTCTGCCGGCAGCTTCTCGGCCTGGTTCAAAAAATCAGCCAGTTGAGAAAGAGCTTCTTTTTTTAGTTGTTCTAATTTATTTTTCATATATTAAACGTTAAGATTTTTTGGAATAACTAGCCACAAAAAATTCTAAAACCAAGAAAATCATCGCCAAAAGGCCGAAATTTAACCAAGTCAACAAATCTCTGGAAGCTAACAGCAACAAAACAATCACAAAAGAAGAAAAAACAAAAGATTGATAGAAAGACAGCTTCACTGCCCGAAAAGCAATTTCTCCTTTGAAAATAACAAAACGGAAAATAAAGCCCATAATTGCAAAAGTTCCGGCAAGAGCTAAAAAAATAGAAAGATAAAAAAGAAGAAAACCGAGCCAGTTAGTTCTGGAAGGATCGACTAAGCCGGCCACAAAAGCAAAAGCTCCCCAGCAGATTCCGGTAGTAACTGACATGAAAATTAAATAATTTTTTAAAGTCATAGCGCTTCTTGTAATTTATTTATTTTTTCTAATTCCAGACGCATAGTTTCTAGTCTTTCCTTTTCTTTATTGACTAGCGCTGCCGGAGCTTTTTCAATAAATTCTTTATTTTCCAAACGTCCCGATAATAATTCAATCATTTTCAGTAAATTTTCTTTTTCTTTGGTGAGACGAATTTTTTCTTTTTCTTCATCAATTGCTCCCAGGAGATAGATTTCCATTTTTTCTGCTGTCAGAGCAATGGCCTTTTCCGGTTTTTCACCAGCTGGCAAAATAATCAGATTAGCTAGGCCAGTTTTTAAATTTTTAATTACTTCCTGTTGAGAATTTAAGAAATCAAAATATTCCG
>CAZXPO010000015.1:0-7501 GCA_964643165.1 uncultured Gammaproteobacteria bacterium
GATTCGAACCCACGACCAATTGATTAACAGTCAACTGCGCTACCGCTGCGCTACCCGGGAATATTTTTAATTGGAAATTATCAGACTTTTAATAAATAGTCTGCCTTGATAACTTTTTAATTGCTTCTCTCTTGTTAATGCCTCTTGTCTACTATTAGCTTTTTCTTGATAAATTATTTCCCAGGATCCTCCAAAACGAGCAGTATAAGACTTTTTTATTATTTTCCTATTATGTAAAGTAATTCTTTTTTCTAAATCAGCCGTTTGTCCTACATATATTTTATTATTTTCCTTATTGTATAAGGCATAAATATAATACATAAATATTCCGCCAGCTGGCGGAGCGCTACCTCCGCCAGCTGGCGGAGCGCTACCCGGGAATTATTTAGTTTTTAAAACTATGCGCACCAAAAAACCTTTCAGTTTTTTAACGACCCTAACATTTTAGCAAAATTGAATAAGATGTCAACCACCAAATTTTTTTTATTTTTTTGCGTATTAACTACTGAATGGCCGCTTGGCCTTTAATTATTAAAATTATATGGAAGAAAACACCAAAGATTCTTGCTGCGCTAACGGCAAGTGTTTATGTCATAAAAAATGGGTAAAAATCACCCTATTGGCGGCGGGTGCTTTAATTATCTTTTTGTTAGGAACCGCTTTTGGTTCCTGCGGTCATCGCGGTGGTGGAGAAAGAAATTTCCGTGGTGGAAATGAGCAATTTGGTCGAATGGGAGCAGGGTGTCCAATGATGAATGAAGGGTGCCCAATGATAGGTGCTCAAAATCGAAAAGCGGATAATAATTTTGGTGCCAAAGGTTGCGGAATGATGAATCAAGAAAGTGGTGCTCAAAAAACCCCTTCGACTATCAAAATTCAAGTTACCCCTAACGCTTCAAACACGCCAACTTCAACTATTAACAAATAATAAAAAACAAATAAAATTTTCAAATTTTAGCAAATATTTCGTCTTTTCGGGCGATTTTTTGCTTTTTTTGGGTTTTTCTGTTAAACTGAAAAATCAATAAATTTTTATCATTATTTTATGGCGGAAGAAGTAGTTCTTCGTTTTAGCGAAGTAGATTTTGAATACATCCACAAAAAACCGATTCTCAAAGAAGCGAGTTTTTCTTTGCGCCAAGGCGCAAAAATAACTTTGATGGGGCAAAATGGTGCTGGAAAAAGCACAATTTTTGGTTTGATCAAAGGGGAATTAAAACCAAAAAATGGCGCAATTTCTATCAAAAATGGCGCTACCATCGGTACTGCCAAGCAGGTAATTTCTCGCGATGAACTTTCTTTGACGGTTGAACAATATTTTGCTCAGGCTTTTTCTCCGGTGCCAGCTGCTTTGCGCAGCTTGATTAGTAAGGCCTTGGAAGCTGTCGATTTTGAAATTTCTTTGGACCGAATTGTCGGTGAACTTTCTGGCGGACAGCAAGCTCGCTTACTTTTGGCTTATGCCTTAATTCAAAGCCCTGATATTTTGTTACTTGACGAACCAACCAATAATCTTGATGCTACTGGTATTGATCACTTGATTCAATTTTTAATCATGTATGACAAAACTGTTTTGGTTATTTCTCATGATGCTGATTTCTTGAATTGCTTCACAGAGGGAGTTATTTATTTGGATGTTTTCACTCATCAAACTGAAATGTATGTTGGTGACTATTATTCCGTTGTGGAAGAAATTTCTAATCGTGTTGAAAGAGAACAGCGCAAAAATGCACAGTTGGAAAAATTAATCAGAGACCGCAAAGAAAAGGTAAACTTTTTTGCCAACAAGGGAGGGAAGATGAGAAAACTGGCAAAAAAAATGAGAACGGAAACTGAAGAATTAGAAGAAGACATGGTTGATGTCCGCCGTGAAGATAAAACAATTAGAAAATTTAATATTCCGGTACAGGAAGATTTGTCTGGTGCAGTGGCCGAAATTAAAAGCGTAAAAATTATCAAAAAACACGAAGCGGCTGATAAAACTTTTGAAAGAAAAATTGGCCGTACTGACCACATCTTGGTTTCCGGCCCGAATGGTATCGGCAAATCAACTTTTTTGCGTGCTTTGGCTGCTGGTAAAGATGGCGCAAAAATTACTTCCGGCGTGAAGCTTGGTTATTACAGCCAAGACTTTGCCACTCTTGATTTTAATGAAACTGTTTTTGATTCCTTAAAAAATTCGATGGCAGACGGAATAGATGTTCCGGAAATGCGTTCCATTGCCGCTGGCTTTTTAATTAATGGCGAAATGATGGGCAACAAAATTTCTGAACTTTCCGAAGGGCAGAAAGGTTTGGTTTCTTTTGCTCGCTTAGTTTTGATGAAGCCGGGAATTTTGATTCTTGACGAACCGACTAATCATATTAATTTCCGTCACTTGCCAGTAATTGCCGAAGCGATTAATGATTACGAAGGAGCAGTGGTGATTGTGAGCCACATGGAAGATTTTGTGAAACAGCTGCGTATTGATGATTATTTTGAATTTGGTAAATTATAAAAAAACAAAAAATCGCTGACTCATTTACTGGCCAGCGATTTTTATTATATAATATTAGAATGAAGAATTTTTTTATTCCAAAAATTAAATTACGAAAACCATTTTTGGTTCTTGGTATTTTGTCATTAGCTTTTTTGATTTTTCAATTTTCAGTTATCACACCAATCAGGGTTGATAATGGTGTCGGTTTGAAATTTGATTGGCCGGATGAAGTGGCAAATTATTTTTGGGCCAGGGAATTAGCAAGCAATGGTCGCTTAGCGATTCCGGAGGTTCTTAATTTGGTGGCCGATGGGCAAATTCATCCACGTAGTTTTAACACCAATATTGCGGGCGATATGGTTCCTGGCAGTTTTTTAGGTCTGATTATTTTATTTGCTTTTTTGGCAAAGATTTTTGGTACTGGTGCTATTATTTATTTCACGCCTTTTTTGATGTTGGGCGGGGTTTGGGCTTTTTATTTTTTAATCCGTAAAGTTTTTGCTAGTGAAAAAATTGCCTTAATGTCTTCATCTTTTTTGCTTTTCAGCGCTCCTTGGCTTTATTATTCTTTTGAATCGCTCTTGCCGAATGTGCCGGTCATTTCTTTGTTTTTGGTTAGTATTAGTTTTTTGGTTTATGCCAAAAAAGATAATTATTGGATGTCTATCTTTTCTGGTTTTCTTGGTGGCTTGGCTTTGGCAATTCGTCCGGCAGAATTTGTTTGGTTTGGAGTAGTTTATTTAACCATTTTATTTTTTAAAAGAAAGGAGCTTGGTTTTTTTGATTTTCTCGGTTTTCTTTTTGGCGGTATTGCCGCCCTGGTTCCTTCGTTGATTTGGCAAAAAGAAATTTATGGCAGCTTTCTTGTTTCCGGCTACGACAAACTCCCTGAACTTGCTCAACAATCCAGTGTTCTAGGAAAATTGTTGAAACAAGCTTTGATTCCTTTTGGTATTCATCCAAAATTAGCCTTGCAAAATTTTTGGCATTATTTTGTTTTGATTTCTCCGGCAACTATTTTCTTATCTTTGTTCGGTGTTTTTCTTTATCTCAAAAAATGGAAAATGCAAACTAAAATTTCCAAAATTTATTTTTGGCTTTCTATTTTTGTTTTTGCTTGGTTATTTAATTATTATGGTTCTTGGCTTTTTGAAGATCTGAAAACTCTCAGTTTGAATCGTCTCGGCGCTTCCTATGTCCGCTATTGGTTAATTTTATTTGCACTTTGTCTGCCTTTTGCCGCAATTGCCATTGAGAAAACGGTGCAAATTTTTAGAATAAAATATTTGAGAATTGTTGTTATTATCGCAATTGCTCTTCTTGGTTTGTATCAAGTTTCTTTTTTTGATCCGAATAATATTTTTTCGGTCAGAAAAAAAGTGGCTAAAAACAGAATTATGGCTGGTGAGCTGTTAAAAGAAATTCCAGAAGAAGCTATTATTATTACTAATCGCAGCGACAAAATATTTTTTCCGGAGCGAAGAGTGATTGAAACTTATGGCTTGCGCGGCAATCTGGATAATACCATAAAAGTTCTCAAGGATAATGTCCCAGTTTATATTCACGAAGATGGAAAGTTAAAAGGAGCTTAAAATATAAGCTCCTTTTTTTGTAGTTAATGTTTTTTTCTGAATATCCAAAAAAGAATAATGCCGACAAACAAAATTATGCCGCTGATTAACCAAGAATTTTTTATTGATAATTCTTGAGCAAGCCAGCCGGAAAATAATAATCCCAAACAAGCCCCCATTCTTTCCAACATAGAATTAAAAGAATTGATAGTTGTTCTAATATTTTCTGGCGCAATCAAATTTATTTGAACATCTTTGATCGGTGCAAAAAATCCGCGTCCAATTTCCGTGGCCAGAAAAAGAATAATTAAGGCTGAAACATTTGAGAAAAGAATCATCGTCACAAGAGCTATGGCGGTAAAAATTTGCGGTATCACCAAAAAAAATCTTTTACTTTCGTGTTTGAAAGGCAACAACCTTGCCAAATATGACCCAGCCGCGATTGTTAAAGAAACGCCGGCGAATATTAATCCCAATTTGTTTATGGGCACCCCTTTTTCAGTGAAGAAAATGGACCAATACATATTTGTGCCTTGCAAAACAAAAGTAAAAAAAGCTGAGAAGAGAGAAATATACAAAATATCTTTTCTTTTTAAGCTGAATATTAATCCTTCTTTGGTGGTTTTGGCAATTGTTTTAAAACAGAAAATCTTTTTCTTTTTTTGGTGATGGCTTTCCGGCCAAAACAAAACAAAAATAGTAACTAACAAAAAAGAAATTGATGCCGCAGCCCAAGGCCATGATAAATTGTAACTACCAATTTGGCTGCCAATTAAAGCACCACCCATAACACCGATTCGATTACTAATACTTTGGCGGGCGATAGTTTTTTTGACTTCTGCTTGGGCGTTAAAATTGTTAAGCCAATCTATCAGCCAAGATTTGGTTGCTCCAGAAATTAATGACTGACCGACTGCACAAATCGTTTCTGCGGCGGCAAATTGCCAAAAATTATCAGAAAAGAAATAGGTAGCACAGGCGGCCGCAGTAATTAGCGAGCCGATAACTGTTGATTTGACTCTGCCATAAGAATCGGCAAAGGCGCCGGTTGGCACTTCCAAAAAGAAAGAGATTGCCATATAAATGGCGTTAATTAAATTCATTTCCATCAAAGTTATCCCATGTTCTTTGAAAAATAGGGTATAAGTTGTAAAGGTAAATGAAATTGCCGCTCCGCTCACAAAAGCGTGAATCAGAAACAGCTGGATAATTGTTTTTTTCATGATTTTTTTTGTTTTTTGTTGTTAATAAATGGTAAAACTATAAAAAAATCCCCAAATTTGATTTCCAAGCTTGGGGAGATTTATTTCTAAATTTTTTTTAAAAATTATTTATTACGGTGTTTTTTCTTGTTATTATCTGCAAATGCGCCCAAAGGAACATTCGCCAACACCAACCCAGATTGAGAATCAGAGACCAAACCAAAAATAAAGCCCCAGGAGTAATCCATGGCTTTTTGGCAATCTGGTTGTTGGGTGTGTAAGTTTTTCATATAATTTATACTAAATAATACGTAAAAAGAAAAAAAGTGTTACAAAAAAAGCGTTTCTTTCACAAGAAGCGCTTTTATAATTTTTTTATAAATCTGAAACTTTAACAAACTCATATCCATGTTCTCTAAGCCATGGGATAATTTGCGTTAAAGCCTTAGCCGTTTTTGGCGCATTTTTTGGTCCGCCGAAATGGAACACCACTATTGCGCCATCATGAGCTTCGTTGCAAACGTGTTCAAAGATTGCAAATTCATCTTTACCAAATGCATCTCCGCTAGCGATATCCCAGCGAATGACTTTTTGGCCGAATTTCTCAACCAATAAAGAATCGTTCTTTGAATTTATTCCACCCGGGAAGCGGAATAATTTAATTTTTTGGTTAGTTAACAGCTCCAAAATTCTGGTGCTGTTTTGAATTTCCTTTTCTTTGATTCTTTGATTTAAATTTTTGTCGAAAATTTTATGGGAATAAGTATGGTTCCCAAATTCAAAAATAGCAGTGTCGTTAGCCATGTGGCGAACGACTCCAGTGTGGTTAATTGCCCAAAGGGCAGTTAAAAAAATTGTTGAAGGAACTTTTTCTTTTTCCAGAATTTCAATTACTTCTGGATCATAAAAAACTTCTCCTCTACTTAGCCTTTCTTCCATATTTTCCGTCAAGTCGGCATCAAAAGTTAAGGCAATTTTTTTAACTTGAGAATTAGCATTTTGTATAATAAAACAAAATGCTAAAAATACTAAAAAAACAATTCTTTTCTCCATTTTTATATTAATTTTTTAAGGTATTGGACTAAAATTAGCCCTTTTTTTAAAATTTGTCAATTTTTTTGTTTTTATCGCTTATTTATGCTATGTTTAAGGGTAATATTGAGTTTTATGAAACCATTATTTGACCTACAATCTCCATTTAAGCCTGCGGGCGACCAGCCGGAAGCAATTTCCGGTTTGCTTGCTGGCTTACAAAACGGAGAAAGATTTCAGACCCTATTGGGCGTTACCGGTAGCGGCAAAACTTTTACGGCGGCAAATTTAATTCAAAAATTTAATCGTCCAACTTTGGTGATTGCTCCAAACAAAGCTTTGGCGGCTCAGCTGTATCGTGAATACAAAAATTTTTTTCCAAATAATGCTGTTCATTATTTTGTTTCCTATTACGATTATTATCAGCCGGAAGCTTATTTGCCGATTACTGATACCTATATTGATAAAGAAGCAATGATTAATCAAGAAATAGATCGTTTGAGGCACGCGGCAACATCTTCTTTGATGACTAGAAGCGATGTAATTATTATTGCTTCGGTTTCTTGTATTTATAATTTGGGTATTCCGTTTAATTATTTGGAATCAGCTTTGCGCCTTGAAAAGGGACAGATAATGACGCGTGCGGATTTAATTAGTCAATTAATTAAAATGCAATTCGAGAGAGTTAACGGCGATGTTCAACGTGGTGAATTCAGAATTCGCGGTGATGTTTTTGAAATTCGTCCGAAATCAGAAAATTTTGTTTGCCGTTTAGAATTAAAAAATCAGCAAGTGGAAGATATTTCTTTGATTGATAACACCACCAAAAATATTTTGGAGTCATTGCCGGAGATAATGATTTTCCCGCCAAAACATTTTGTTTCTTCTCAGCCGCAAATTGAAGCTGCGGTTTTGCAAATCGAAGCTGAATTAGCAGATCGCTTAGATTATTACAAACAAACCGGCCTATTTTTAGAAGCGGAACGCTTAGAAAGAAGAACTCGTTATGACATGGAAATGTTGCGCTCGCTCGGTTATTGCCATGGCATTGAAAATTATTCTCGCCATCTCACTGGAAAATTGGCTGGTCAAGCGCCAGACTCTTTGTTGGCTTATTTTCCATGGAAAGATAACAAACCGGACTTCTTAACAATTATTGATGAATCACATATTTCTGTGCCGCAAATTAGAGGAATGTTTAATGGCGACCAGGCACG
>CAZXPO010000015.1:7601-13052 GCA_964643165.1 uncultured Gammaproteobacteria bacterium
AAACAATTTCGTGAAGGATTATTTGATGTCTTAATCGGTGTTAACTTATTGCGAGAAGGTTTGGATTTGCCGGAAGTAACCTTGGTTGCAATTTTGGACGCCGATCGTGAAGGATTTTTGCGCAGCCAAACTTCTTTGATGCAAACCATGGGTCGCGCGGCTCGCAACGTTTCGGGTAGAATTATTCTTTATGCTGACAAGGTGACAGAATCAATGGATAAGGCAATTTCTGAATCACGTCGTCGCCGAGAAAAACAATTAGCTTATAACAAGAAACACAAAATTATTCCGAAGACCGTCATCAAAAAAATTGAAGATTTATTGGATCACAGTGAAAAATAATTAATATGGAAGATAAAATAATTATCCGCGGGGCGCGGATGCACAATTTAAAAAATATCAATGTCGAAATTCCGCATAATGCTTTGACGGTTATTGCTGGCGTTTCCGGTAGTGGAAAATCTTCTCTGGCTTTCGATACGATTTTTGCGGAAGGTCAACGGCAATATGTCGAATCTCTCTCGCCATATATGCGCCAATTTCTCGGCCAGAAAAAACCGGCGGAAGTGGATGAAATTATTGGTTTGGCGCCGGCTATTTCTATTGATCAAAAAGCCTTATCGCACAATCCTCGCTCCACAGTCGGCACTCTGACCGAAATTCATGATTATTTGCGGGTTCTTTATGCGCGCGTGGGCGAAGTTTTTTGTCCAGAATGCGGGATGAAAATCGAAAAACTGACTTTGGAAGAGATGATCGATATTATTCTTACTCGCGGCAAGGATTTAAAAAAAGAATATGTCACCATTCTGAGTCCGGTAGTCCGCGATCGCAAAGGAGAAAGTTATCAATTACTTTATGATTATTTTAACCTTGGTTATTCTGAAGCGAGAATCGACGGTCAAATTCATTCTTTGCGCGATCAAGTAAAATTATCTGCTAACCAAAAACACAATATTGAAATCGTCATTGATAAAGTAATGCTATCTGATGAAAGCCGGCTTTTTGAGGCGGTCGAAAATTCTCTCAATTATTCCAAGGGTTTGGTGATTGCTAATTTTGAGGATAGTGAATTTTTATTATCTGCCAACTGGACTTGTCCGAATGACAACTTTGCTTTTCCGGAAGTGGAACCGAGATTATTTTCTTTTAATTCGCCGCACGGTGCTTGTCCAGAATGTGCTGGTTTGGGCACAATTGGTTATTTTTCGGAAAAAGTTTGTCCGGCTTGTGAAGGAAAAAGATTGCGCCCAGAATCTTTGTCGGTTCGTATTTTTGGCAAGAATCTCGCCGAAACTGGTCATTTATCTTTGGATAAAGCGCATGATTTTTTTTGGAAGTATTATCAAAAAATGACCAAGAGGGAATTAAAAATTGCCGAAAATGTGATTGGCCAAATTTTGAATCGTTTAGAATTTTTAAACAAAGTTGGTCTGAGTTATTTATCTCTGGATCGTCCGGCAGAAACTTTGTCTGGCGGGGAAGCGCAGCGCATTAGGCTTTCTTCACAAATCGGTTCTCAATTATCCCGTACTCTTTATGTTTTAGACGAACCAACAATTGGTTTGCACGAGAGAGATACTGATCGCTTGATTGAAACGCTTTTAACTTTAAAAAACAAAAACAACACCGTAATTATTGTTGAGCACGACGAAAGAACAATCAAGTCTTCTGATTATTTGATTGATCTTGGACCTTTAGCTGGTGTGCACGGCGGAGAAGTAATGGCGGCTGGACCGACCAAGGATTTATTAAATCCGGCAAAAAATAAAAAAGTTTCAGAGAAATCTTTAACGGTTAGATATTTAACCGGTCAGGAAAAAATTGAATTGCCTGAAAAAAGAAGAGAAAAAACCAATGGAATTTTAAAATTTGTTGGCGCTAGTGCTAATAATTTAAAAAATGTTAAAGTTGAAATTCCTTTGGGTAGATTGGTCGGTGTTAGCGGTGTTTCTGGTAGTGGTAAATCTTCTTTGCTTTACGATGTCCTATATAAAAATATTACCAACATCAAAAGCCGTCCCGGAAAATACAAACTAGAAGACGTCAAAGAAGTAAAAGGCGCAGAATATATTAGTAAGGTGGTAATTATTGATCAGTCGCCGATTGGTCGCTCTCCTCGTTCTAATCCGGCCACTTATACTGGCTTCTTTACTGCAATTAGAGATTTTTATGCTTCTTTGCCAGAATCTCGAGAAAGGGCTTATGGAATCGGTAGATTCTCTTTTAATCGTGCTGGCGGTCGCTGTGAAGCTTGCGAGGGCGCTGGTTTTAATATGATTGAAATGCATTTTTTGCCAGCGGTAATGGTGGAATGCGAAGTTTGCCGCGGTAAAAGATTTAACCGAGAAACTTTGCAAGTAAAATACAAAGGAAAAAGTATTGCTGATGTTTTGGATATGACAATCGATGAAGCAATCGATTTGTTTGGTGATAATTATTTTATTACCGATAAGTTGAGAGTTTTGCAATCGGTTGGTTTGGGTTATTTGAAAGTTGGTCAATCTTCCACCACTCTTTCTGGTGGTGAAGCGCAACGGGTAAAAATTGCCAAAGAGTTATCGATGACCCTTGGTAAACGAACCCTATATTTATTAGATGAACCAACTACTGGCTTGCATCATCACGACATCAAAATGTTGTTGGCGGTTTTGAATAAATTAGTAGAGAAGGGAAATTCCGTTTTGGTGATTGAACACAATCTTCACATGCTGAAGTGTATGGACTATTTAATTGATCTTGGTCCAGAGGGCGGAGAAAAAGGGGGAAAAATTGTGGCTGTTGGCACGCCAGAAGAGGTTGCCAAAGATGACAAAAGTTTGACCGGAAAATATTTGAAAGAATATTTGGATTTTACTGTCTTTAAAGAGAAAAATAAATAATGCCAAACCTTAAAGAAAAATTAAAAATAGCTCCCAAAGCGCCTGGCGTTTATTTTTGGTTGGATGAAAAAGGAGAAGTTCTTTATGTCGGCCGAGCAACCAGTTTAAAAAATCGTCTTTCGCAATATTTTCAAAAAAATACTGAAGCTCGAATTGCTGAAATGGTGGCTAGTGCTCATGAATTGCGCTGGCAAGAAACAGACACTTTGCTGGAAGCAATTATTTTGGAGGCGGCAGAGATAAAAAAATATTGGCCTAAATACAATATTCGCGATCGCGACAATCGTTCTTTTATTTATGTAGTAATTGGCAACGAAGATTATCCAAAGCCAATTATTATTCGTGGTCAGGATTTAAAAAAATTTCCCGAAGAAAAATATCATATTTTTGGCCCTTATCAATCTCAACGTTTGATTTTTAATGCTTTGCGTTTGATTCGCCGTATTTTTCCGTGGAGTACTTGCGTGCCAGAAAACGGCAAGGCTTGTTTTGATTATCAAATTGGTTTGTGTCCTGGAACTTGTCTGGGAATAATTAACAAAAAGGATTATCAAAAAAATATCAAACATCTAAAAATGTTATTATCCGGCGAGAGAACTAGATTGTTAAATCAATTAGCCAAAGAAAATCCCTTACAGGAAAAGGCTTTACGCCATTTACAAGAAGTAACTTTATTAACTAAGGAAGATAGTTTGGATATCCCGCATTTAAATCGAATTGAAGGCTACGATATTTCTCATTTATCCGGCAAAGAGACTTATGGCTCAATGGTGGTCTTTTCTGGTACTGAGGCAGATAAAAATCAGTATCGCCTTTTTAAATTAAAAGAAGTTAGTGATGGTAATGATGAAGCGGCTTTGTTGGAGGTGTTAACTCGTCGCTTTAAGCACCCAGAATGGCCATTGCCTGATTTGATTATGATTGATGGCGGTGCGCCGCAGATTTCTTTTTTGACTCGTGAATTAGCGAAATTAAATTTACGCCCGTCTTTGGTGGGAATTTCCAAGTTTGGCGGCGATAAATTAGTTTTTGCTCGTGGCACAAAAAACAATTCCAAAGAATTATCAAAAAGTCTTAAACCGGTTTTATTGAAGGTGAGGGAAGAGGCGCATCGTTTTGCCAACTTTGGACGAAAAAGGGGCGGAAGGATAAAATCGCAAAACCCTTGACTCTATTGATAAATATGTTATCATTTAGATAACAAAAGCAAAGCCACAGACCGTAAGCAATGACAATGAGTCTTACCGAGGCGATATTTAGCTAATTTTAGCTATTTTTATCTCTGTGGCCCAAAAGGTCGCTTTTTTTATTTATATATAAATTAATATATATGCCAAAAACAAAAATCCAAAAGCAGGAAATTCTGCGAAGTCTGGAAACAAAAATTGAAAAATCCAAATCAATTGTTTTCGCTGGCTTCAATGCTTTGGGGGTTAAAGACAACGAGGAATTGCGCAACAAATTACGCACTGAAAATGGTGAATATTTTGTCGCCAAGAAAACCTTGATGAATTTAGCTTTCAAAAATCAAGGAATTGAAGGTTTGAATGCTCGCGGTTTTGATGGCAAGGTAGCAGCAATCTTCTCTTACGAAGATCAAGTTTCTCCGGTAAAAGCGGTTTCCACTTTTGCCAAAGGAAAAGAAGACAAAATCTTTTTCTTGGGAGGCCTTCTCGACGGAAAAATTCTTTCCAAAGAAGAAGTAGTTGCTCTCTCACAATTGCCAAGCAAAACTGAATTGTATGCCAAATTGGTCGGTTCTTTGAACGCGCCTATCTCCGGTTTCGTCAACGCTTTAGCCGGAAATTTACGCAATTTAGTCCATGTTCTAAAAGCGATTGAAGAAAAAAAAGCATAATATAAAAAATAAATTTAATTTTAAATCTATGGAAGACAAAAAAGAAATCGAGGTACCAGCAAAATTTGCTTCCCTCGTCAGTGAAATCGAAAAAATGAGTGTTTTGGATTTAGCTGAATTGGTAAAAATCTTAGAAGAAAAATTCGGCGTTTCCGCTTCTGCTCCAGCAATGATGATGGCTGCTGGTCCTGCCGCTGCCGGTGCTGCCGCCGAAGAAAAAGATGCTTTTGACATCGAATTAACAGACGCTGGCGCAAACAAAATCAACGTCATTAAAGTTGTTCGCACTTTAACTGAACTTGGTTTGAAAGAAGCCAAAGACTTGGTTGACGCTGCTCCAAAATTAGTAAGAGAAGGCGTTAAAAAAGAAGAAGCTGAAAAAATAAAGAAAGAATTAGAAGAAGCTGGTGCAAAAGTAACTTTGAAATAATAAGTTCGCTTACACAAAAAAAGACATCCTGAAAGGGATGTCTTTTTTATTTTTCTATTATTTATAGGGAAATTTAACAAAATATTCGTTTCTATGTTATAATCACCCTACACACCATTTCGATTATATTGCTAAATGAAGTTTAAATTAATTTCAATTAGCTATAATTTTTTATGTCGCCATTTAATTTTTAATAATATAAAAGAGTATAACGAAAAAATATTTACTAAAACAGATAGTAAATTAGTAAAGTTTCTAGACGAAATTCATAATGAATTTTG
>CAZXPO010000016.1:0-3862 GCA_964643165.1 uncultured Gammaproteobacteria bacterium
ATTCCCCTAGGGACTACGAATTAAGAAATAGGCTAAAAGCCTATTTTTATTGTAAACTTGAAAATCATATCGTGTTAATTTATACTATTATTAGAATATAAAGGAATATAATAATATGATTATATGGACAATAACAAAGAAGAGATTCTAGAGAAAATTAAAGAAATTAATTATATTCGCCTTAATTTCCAAAGTAAATTAAGAATCTTGGCGTTCATGAAAGATAAAATTATTCAAAATGTAATCAACAAATTAGATAGTCAAAATCTTAAAAAGATAAGAGAGGAATTAAATAAAGAATATGAAAAGTGAATTCAGTAAAATAGATGGTTTAGAAAAAAATCAAAATATTAAAGAATCCGAGAAAGATTCTTTTAGTCCTGAAAAATTAGATAATCTGTGCACAGAGACAGAATCAGAGCTTGAATCGATGTCTAATTCTTTAATTACTCAAACACAAGGGGTGCTAGATAGCTTTCCAGAGATTAATGGATCGCCTGAGCATGAGTCTTTATTGGAATTAAAACAGGAAGTCCTTGATTTGCAAAAAGACGCCCAAAATAGTATTGCTTGGGTCAAACAAAAATTTAATTTAGATAAAGCAGCTAAAGAATATTTTTTGGATATAGAGATTCAGGGAACTAAAGAGTTTAGAAAAAAAGTGATGAACGCATTAAGTTTTTTGTCTCTGGCACCAGAAAAATTAAAACTTTCTCAACAAAATATTGGTAGAATTCAGGAATGGGGTCGTTCAGGCATGAATGTCTTTAAAGATAAACCAACTTTTGAGATCGGTGACATATGGAAAGATTCTGATGAAATATATTTGGCCAGCGGCATAGCTCACGATGCTTATCATTCATATTTATGTAAAAACAGCCAAGATGATGCAGGTAATATTTATTTGGGTGATTTTATAGGAAAGGATGCAGAAAAAAAGTGTTTAGCAGTTCAGATTGAAACTTTGGATGAAATTAAAAACAGTGAATACTTAAAAGACTATACACATCAACAAGAAGCGATTCAATATTGTATAGATGAGTTAAAGGAAATAATGATTAATCCTACATACCAAGACATCCCCTATGATGAAAGAAATTGGTAGAATAACAAGGATAGACAACTTTAAATTAATAAACTGTTCAAATTTCCACCCACCTCTTAATTTCCTCAATAATCTCACCAATTTTTTCGGAAATATCAGACTTCAAGACTACGTAACAAAAAAACTCCAACTTGTTTGGAGTTTTTTGTTACGACGCCGCAAGGCGTGGGAATCGAACAAGCGGCGAGCGAATCTTGAGATTTTTCGGAAGAAAAATCGAAAAGGAGAGCGACGATAAGCGCGAGTAAGCGAAGCGCTTAGCGGCCGGTCTGGACACGTGAGCTCCACCCGATTCTGGGGTGGAGCGAGCACGACAAATTCCCCTAGGGACTACTAATTAAAAACACACAGCGCAATAAACTGTGCCTCAAAAAGTAGACAATCGCAACAAAGAAATAATAAAAAATCTTATTTTCTTCATAATTTTATTTAATAACTTTTATGGCCTTGCCGTTAATTAGAGCGTCGGCAATTTTTTCATAAGCGGAATAAATAATTCTCTGGTAAGTACTAGCCGAGGTGTGCATTTTTTTTGCTGCCTCTTTTTGGTCCAAATTACCCAGATGCCTAAGGCGATATGCCTCTATTTCTTCTATTGTTAATTCGACAACCTCAAGATCTCTCATGGGAATACCTTGGGGTTTGAAATAAGTTACTTGGGGATTGAATTCTATTTTCCGACACGATCTCGGTCTAGGCATAATCTTGAAAAATTATCTATTATTTGTTAGTTTGTAAACATAAGAGAAGGCTCTCCGGCCCCTTTTCGTTAAGAGGCCGGTTTCCGTGCCTTCTTTTATTTTTGGCTTTTTAGGGCCTCTTTTTCTTTTTTTACTACTTCTAAGTCTGATAATAAAGTTTTTTCTTCCTCATCTAAAGCTTTTAGTTGATCTTCGGTTGACAAAGAAAGCTTGAAGCCACCTCGACCCATCATTCTGCGTCCACACCAGAACATTCTTTCTCCGTTAGTACAACGTCCTAAGCCTCGACCTGTTTGTGGTCCCTGTCCTTTTGGGCCAGTTCCATTCATATTTGGCATAAATTTATTGTTAATATTTTTTATGATGACAGTCCGACCTTTGCCTCTGTCTATTATGAGTATATACCCATAATAATTTCGTGTCAATAAATTTCCGCCTACTTCTCAACTTCCCCAATAATTCCGTTAAATTTTTGATAAATTTCGGACTTTAGGGCTACTAATAAAAAAGACTTGAATCAAATCAAGTCTTTTTTGTTAGAATTATTTTTATCTCAAATCCTCAAAAATCTCCTTAACCAAAGGGACTATCACCGAGGTTCGGCCATAAAATGTTTGCTCATCAGTACTCGGGAAAATCAGTGCTGGAATTAATAATTCCTCATTTTGATTATTGGAAAAACGTGACAATTGAACCAAAACTTTTTTTGGTGTTCCCAGAGAAACTTTTCTGTCTTCATTGCTGGCAAAATTAATTTGATTCCAGCCGCCTCTTTCAGCAACTTTAATTATTGCTTCCTGATCGGTCACTAATTCATATCTTGAAGATTGATATTGATAAAGTGCCAAACCATCCACGTTAGAAATTGCTCTTTGGGACAAATTTAGTGCAACCCGCAAACCAACATTATTTCCACCCTGGTCATAAACCTCTTCTCTGTTTTCGCCAATCAACAAAGGATAAACTACATAAGAATAGTCAAAAGAAGGCCCACCCTCTTGTTTGATGACAAATGGTGTGCCATAGTTTTGCAAATTAATTTTATGACTTTGAAAAAAATCATTAGCCTTTTCAATCAGCCAAGAATCGCCAGGAATTTCTGAATTGTTACTTTCCAAACAAGCCTGATCTGGCGGACAAATATCATTATTGATTGCTTGCCATTTTTCGCCATTCTCAGAAAAATAAAAATTGTCATTTACAAAATCGAAATTGATCATCAAGCCGGAATCACGATCTTCCAAAAATGATAAATTGGTTAATTTTAAATTTTGAAAAGAATTCAAATCCATCATCGCAAAATTTCCTTTTTGAATAGATTTCATTAAAGATTTTGCTAGCTCGCCCTGGCCTTTTACACGGCGATAAACCAAAGCACTTGGCTCATTTAAATTAAACTCGCCACCAACATAACTGTATTGAACAGAAAAAGAAGGTTCAACTATTTTTTGATTAACAGCATCCATAGCCATCTTGGTTGAAGCAATATTTGTTGATTCGCGCATTACTACGGCATTAACCGCATTATTTCCCGCCCCCAAGCCAAAATTGCGGACAGTATTATTCAAATTGCTTAGTGAACCAAAAGCATGCCTTTCCAAAGAAGATGTCGTTCCGGTTAAATCATAAACCGGATTAATAAAATCTTTTTGGCGAGGAACCAGCAGAGCTAATAAAGCCGCAAAGCCGCAAAGCGCCAAGCCGGCCGTAGCAAAATACCATTTTTTGTTTTTTAACGCGGCAAAATTAAAAGTTTTTTGATAATTATCTGTCGGAATTTTATTCATCAATTTTTGTTTCAAACGTGCTGCAAATTCTTCATTAAATTTTGTGTCCGGCTTGGAATTAATCATTTCCAAAACTAGCGGACGCAATCTGTCGCCATATTTTTTGAGGCTTGGATCAATTTCATATAATTCAGCCAACAAGTTGTCTAATTGAATTTTTTCCATAAATTTAAAACAAATGGCAGTAAAACAAATAATTCTACGGGCATTTCTTTTTTCAAAGACTCCATCGCACGCGCAAAAGACATTTTAACTGCACCTTCGTTCTT
>CAZXPO010000016.1:3962-12788 GCA_964643165.1 uncultured Gammaproteobacteria bacterium
ATCTTTTTGATAAAGGTATCATAAATCAGCGCAAAAGCTTGCGAGTCTCCAGTTTGAGCGCGACTGGCTAATTCAGCCGCATTTTCTTCTAAAATTTCTGCCATGTTTTGTTTTCTACTAATTAAAACGGCAATCAAACAAAAAAGAAACAATTAAAACAACGAGGTCTTGGCTTCCGCCAAAAAATTATTTTTTAAGACACTTCTCTCTTTCGGTTTTAAGGACTTAAAAAAGGCTAAGTCTTTTTTGGATTGCTGACGAAGTTTTTTGTCAAAAACAATTGCTTTTTGGTCTACCTGCAAGGCTAATTGGTTAATTCCTAATAATTTTATTCCCGATAAGGTTCGCACTCGAGATAGTGCAACATAGCCCATGCCAAATTCAAAAGATTGACTCAAATCAATTTCAGCACAATCCAAGCTCATTCCCTGGCTCTTATGGACGGTGATTGCCCAAGCCAAACGCAAAGGCAGCTGGGTAATAGAAGCCAGGATAGTGTCGTCCTCGCCAATTCCCCAAATTTCTGGACGAGCAATAATTAGGGCGCCACTCAAAGTTCTCACCAACGGAAAACCATCAAAATTAAAATCTTCAATAATCCCAATCGTGCCGTTCACAAAACCACGCGCAAAATTATTGCGGACAAACATTACTACGGCGCCAATTTTTAATTCTAATTTTTCCGGCGCCAAACAGCCATCTTTCACTTTTTTTACCAGTGAAGACGGACCGCTAGATTTCATTTCAAAAAATACTGATGGTGTTTTTAACAAACCAAGCTCATAAGAATTATAGGCGTCCACTTTTTCATTGTGGGTAAATAATTTGGTCGGTCTAATTTCAAAATTCAATTCCGCTTCCAATCTTTCCGCCAAAACAGCCAGCGATTCATCAAGATTTTCGTTCGCACGGATATTGTTAAGAATCTTGGAAAATTTTGGATCTTCTTGACGATACTGCTCTTCCAAATAACAAATGCGCAAATTCAATTCCTGCCAAGCATCGGCTTCAAAAATTGCTTGTTCTTTTTTTTCAAAACGGCGTACTGGTGGAAGCTGAAAAAAATCTCCACAAAGAATAATTTGCAAACCGCCAAAAGGACGCAAATCACCTCTCACCGCGCGACAAACTGTGTCCACCAAATCAAAACGCTTGGCATCCAGCATGGAAATTTCATCAATAATCAAAACCTTTGCCATTTTGATTCGATCAGCGGTTTGTTTGTTATGTAAAATCTTTTTTAATTTTCTTTGATCAAGATGCTCTTCAATCCCAATACCACACCAAGAATGAATCGTTCGGCCATTTAGGTGCGTAGCGGCAATACCGGTGGAAGCCGTAATCCCAACATTAATTTTTTTCTTTTTCAAATATTCCAAATATTTATTCAACAAAAAAGTCTTGCCGCAGCCAGCTGGTCCGGTTAAAAAAATATTCTGTCCCGTTTTGAGAATTTCTAACGCTTCTTTTTGAGTCATCTACCCTTAAATTTAGCTTAAAAATGGAAATACCACAAGCAAAGCACCTGGTTTTAATGGATAAAAAAACCGCTTAAAAAAGCGGTTTTTGTTATTTTTATTTTTTTATTCTCCCTCTTGAGCGTTGAAATAAAACTTTCCATCGCCAGCAGAATGTACAGAAATTTCTTCGCCGCCATCGACAAAATAATATTGAACGCCATTTTTTCCACTTTCGGTTTTGATAATTTGTTTATTGCTCAATTCTTCTTCCGAAAAAACAATTGTCTTGCTGGTAGTGGAATAGACGGATTTTTTTTCATCATCTTCGTTCAAATAAAAATGTGATCGACCGTCTTCAAAATTATTAAGAGCTTTAATAATTCTTCTATCTTTAAAATTATTATCCGGAACAATTAATTTTCCTTTTCCGGAAAGATAAACAAACATTGCTTGGCTATCAGCAGAAGGGGACCACGATAATTCTGTTTTTTCGGTCGCCGACAAAGAAACAAAAGCACTGCCGCCAAGAACCACTTTCGCCTCCTTAATTTGGGAGCTTAAACCTTCAAATTCACTATTATCGATGGCCTGTAAATTTAGAAAGTTTACTCTTGCTTCCCCAGCCGAAAATTCACTGCGATCGGCAAGCTCCAAAAAGAGCTTATCAGCTGAATAGTCAGACAAAAATAAATCGACATTTTTCTGGGCGGTGATTTTTTCTAATCCAGGAGTGCTCAAAATTAATTTTATTGGTCGATTAACACACATTAAACAGCTTTGATTTGAAATATTTTTTTCTTCCAAGAATAAAATTTTGTTTTCATTTTTCACTTCAATATTTTCCAGGTTTGATGGGTGGCCGATAATTTGCAGAGAAGTGGAAGTTCCTTTAACAATTTCAAGATCAAAATTACCCGAAGCGAGAATGCTAGACACTTCACCGACTGGCATTTCCTGTACTACTTCCGCGGTGGTGTAAGCACGGACATCTGGATAAACCGAGAAAGCTTCAACAGCACAAAAAACAGAGGCCACAAACCACAAACCGAAAATAGATAACCAAACCGAAATCGGCACAATACTTTTTTTCTTAAAAATAGAAATGCCAAGCAATAGCGCGCCAGCTGCCGGCAACAACAAACAGAAAAAACCAAGAATTGCCAAGAGATAATATTGACCGCCAATCATATTAATAAAAGTTTGATCAAAAAAAGGTGAATGATTTTGGAAAACCGCAATAGCAGTAAAAAAACTTAATAAACCAACAAAGAATAAGCTACCCAAAACCAAAAATAAAGCACAACAAAAACAGAAAATTCGCCAAAGCATTTTAATAATTTTTAAACCGGTGGAAAAAATTAAGCGAAAAAATTTTTCCAACGCAGAAATAAAACCTTCCCCAGCCCTAGAAACTGCCGGCAAAAGTTTTTTTTGTTTTACCTGTTCACTTAAAGAAGAAAGAGTGATTGGTTGTCCGGACATTTCTAATTTTTGCGCTGGAGTTTTTGCTTCCGAAGAAGCAATCCAAAAAATTAAATAAACCCAAAAACCAAGACCACCAAAAAATAATGAACCAACAAAAGCCAAGCGCACCCAGACAGCATCAAAACCAAAATAGTTTGCCAAACCGGAACAAACACCGGCAATGATTGCATTTTCGCCATCACGATAAAATTTGCGCGCGCCCTTTTCTGGTTCAGCTTCTTTCTTTTCAGAATTATTATTTTCGGAAGCAAAATCTTTTACTCTACCCATTTTGTCCAAAGCCTCTTCAATCTCTGAAATCGAAAGTGGACGAATTTCACCATTAAGCTTTTCGCGCAAATGGTCCGCTAGACTCATCTCGATGTCTTGAATAATTTCCTGGCTATTTTCACCGGCAGCTTCAAAATAACGGCGCACCTCTTCCAAGTAAGAAGATAAGAGCTGATAAGCGCTCTCATCAATATTGAATAAAGCGCCACCGAGATTGATTGATAAATTCTTTTCCATATTAGTAATTATTTTTTATGATGTAAGGCTTCAATTGAAGCTTTTAATTTCCCCCAGGTGAGATCTAACTGTTTCAGCGCCGAATGTCCCTCAATGGTCAGGTCATAATATTTCCGCGGCGGACCATTTTTTGATTCTTGCCATTGATAATCCAAAAAACCAGAATTTTTCAAACGGCTAAGCAGCGGATAAAGAGTCCCCTCCACCACCAGCAAATCAGCGTCTTTTAAAATTTTCAGAATATCTGAAGCATAAACCTTGTCACGCGAAATAATGGAAAGAATACAATATTCCAAAATTCCTTTGCGCATTTGTGCTTTATTATTTTCTAAATTATTTAGAGTTTCTTGATTCATATGGCTTCATCATAACACACACTACCTTTTTATACAAGGTAGCTGATTTAACACTTATCCACAAGCAAAAAAAAGCGTCCAGAAATATGGACGCTAATAGAAATTAGTGATGTCGAGCAATCGACTTGTTTCTAAGATTTTGCCTAGAGACTGATCGATTTTTCAGGTTAACTTTCGGGCTGTTTTTTGAGTTTTTCTGTTTAGAAGTTTCAAAATAAATTTTCTTTTTACTTCTAATACCAAACAACCCTGTTAAGAATTTTACAAAAGACTTTTTCTTCTTTGCCATGATATATCAATTTTTGTTTTTAAATTCTAAAAAAAATCAAAGAAAAAGTCAATCTATTTTTATTTCCAAGATTTGGCCGATTTTTTCCTCTGCCCCTTTGGCATCCAACCCAACATTCTTTAAGGGTAAAAGAAAATCAAAATGATACTCAGTTTTGAGACGAACTTTTTCGCCAATCACCGCCTCCAAAACTACGGGAATATTTTTTCCTAAAAATAAAGATAAAATTTTCTGACGATAAGCTGCTTCTAATTTTTTTGAAACCGCCCTCAACTCTTGTGCTCGTTTTTTTCTTTCAGAAATTTCTACCTGATTAGGCATTAAAAAAGCTGGCGTCTTTTCGTGAGCAGAAAAAGGAAAAACGTGAATTTTGCTAAAACCAATTTCTTCGGCAAAATTTTTCGTAATCAAGAAATCAGCTGCTGTTTCTCCAGGAAAACCAACAATAATATCGGTGGTTAAAGATATTTCTGGCAAAAACTTTCTGATTGCTAAAACTCGATCCTGAAAATATTTTGTGTCATAAGGACGGCGCATCAATTGCAAAATTTTGTCGCAGCCGGATTGCAAAGAGATGTGAAGGTGGCGGCAAATCTTTGAATTATTTTTCATCAAAGCAATTAATTCGTCATCTACTTCATTAATTTCAATTGAACTCAAACGGATTCTGCCTAATTTTGGCAATTTCAAAAGAGCGCGCAATAAATTATTCAAGGAAGTTTTTCCGTCGGCAAAATCTTGCCCATAACGGCCAAGATGAATGCCAGTTAAAACTATCTCTTCCATTCCCTGTTCCAAGGCTCGTTCCGCTTCTGATACCAATTCCGCCAAAGGTCTGCTTTTGATTGGACCACGAGCGTAAGGAATCAAACAGTAAGCACAAAACTGATTACAACCATCGCCAACTTTCAAAAAATAACGAGAAAGATCATCGGTGAGCGCCAAACTATTTTTGACTGGTAGTGCTTCTGCTTTTATAGAAAAAATATTTTTCACAAATTCTAAAAATTCTTTTCTCTTACCAACACCCCACCAAAAAATTCCATTACTATCCACAACTGCCAGTTCCCTTCCGCTAGTTTGCGGCCAACAACCCATCACCACAAATTTAGCTTGCGGATATTTTCTTTTTAACAAATTTAGACTTTGACGATCTTTGGTGATGGCATTTTTGGTAACCGTGCAGGTGTTTAAAATCACCAGATCTGGACTTTCTGTTGATAATCGAAAATCTAAAAATTCCAAATCGGCTGCCAAAGATGCACCATCGTATTGATTGACTTTACAGCCTAAAGATTGGATAAAAAATTGATATTTCATGTTTTATAGTATAAAAGGCTCGCCACCCCTTGTCAAAGTAAAAATTGTTTGATATTATCAAAATGTTTTTAAAAAAAGAAATTATGCGCTCATAGCTCAGCTGGTAGAGCAGATCCCTTTTAAGGATAAGGTCGCAGGTTCGAATCCTGCTGGGCGCACTTTTTTTGCCATCTTAGCTCAGCTGGTAGAGCAGCTGTTTTGTAAACAGCAGGTCGTCGGTCCGAGCCCGACAGATGGCTCAGAAATAAAAAACCGAGAACTGAATTGTTCCCGGTTTTTTGTTGTTTTTGTCAACTATATCAGTGGATAAACCGTTGATATCTTGTGCTTAAATTTCCCTTGAAAAAAAGGGGCTAGTCGGCTAGAATGAAAGAACTTATATGACTGAAGAAAACAAAAATTTGCTGGAAAAAATTCCACCTCAAAGTCTGGAAGCCGAACAGTCTCTGTTGGGCAGTCTTTTAATTGATAAAGATTCAATCATCAAAGTGGTTGATCAAATCATGCCCGAAGATTTTTATCGTGATGCTCACAAATTTGTTTACGAATCAATCCGTGAACTTTACAACAACCAAGAACCAATTGATGTTATCACTTTGGCCAACCGCCTAGAAGAAAAGAAGCAATTAGCAAAAATTGGCGGCCGAGCTTTCTTGGCCCAACTCAGCAACGCCGTCGCCACTTCTGCCAACATTTCAAATTACGCCAACATCATTCAGAAAAAATCCACTCTGCGCCGCCTGCAACAAGCCGCTGGTGAAATCATGAAGATGGGTTTTGACGAAGAAAGCGACATTGATGATGTTCTTGATGCTACTGAACAAAAAATATTCGGCGTTTCCAGAAAATATCTAAAAAATTCATTTCTGCCAATCGATAATCTTCTCACGGCCGCTTTTGACCGCATTGATGAACTGCACAAAAAAGGTGGAAAATTACGCGGGCTACCAACTGGCTTCAATGATTTGGACAATTTATTAGCCGGTTTGCAAAAATCCGACTTAATTATTTTGGCCGCTCGTCCTTCAGTCGGAAAAACCTCCTTCGCTTTGGATATTGCTCGCCAAACTGCCATCAAAACCAAACAAGGGGTTGGTATTTTCTCTTTGGAAATGAGTAAAGAACAATTAGTAGACCGCCTGCTCTGTTCTCAGGCCAATATCAGTTTATGGAAAATGAGAACCGGAAACTTGTCCGACAAAGAAGAAGATAATGATTTTGCCAAAATTGGCGCTGCCATGGGACAACTTGCGGAAGCACCGATTTATATTGACGATTCCAGCACTCTTTCCATTATGGAAATCCGCGCCAAAGCCCGCCGCTTGCAAATGGAAAAAGGCCTTGGCTTGATTGTGGTCGACTATTTGCAGTTAATGGAGGGCCGAGGAAAATATGGCGACAACCGCGTTCAAGAAATTGCGGAAATTAGTCGCGGCTTGAAGGGTATCGCTCGCGAACTAAATGTTCCAGTTTTGGCCCTTGCTCAGTTGTCTCGTGCTGTGGAAGCAACCAGTCCAGCAATTCCAAAACTTTCTCATCTTCGTGATTCAGGATCAATCGAACAGGACGCTGATATCGTAATGTTTATTTATCGCAAAGCCGCCGATCGTAGTTTTAACCCACAAGATTTGCCAATGGACGAACGCCACAAAGCAGAAATTCACATTGCCAAACACAGAAACGGTCCAACCGGTAGAGTAGATCTCTTTTTTGATGAAACCACGGTCAGTTTCAAAAATTTAGCCAAACAAGTAAACAGCGAAGCTAATAACAATATTGAATTTTAAGAAAGCCAAACAAAAAAGCACCTTCTTTTTTATTAATTATAAATATAAATTTTTGAAGCCGTGTTTTTTTGTAGCAAAAAAATAAAATAAAAAATTATCAGAATATTTTTTGCCCAGAAAAAACCAGGCAAAAAAATTATATTTATAATTAATAAAAAAAATATGTTTAACAAGTTAAAACAAATCAAAGATCTTCGCGACCAAGCGAAAACCATGCAAAGCGCTTTATCAAAAGAAGTTTTTACCGAAGAAAAAAATGGCGTCAAAATTACTATTAACGGCAATATGGAAATCAGCGAAGTTTCTTTGAATGAAAATATTTCCAAGTCAGCTCAAGAATCAGCAATAAAAGACGCCGTAAATGATGCAATCAAAAAAGCACAAAAAATGATGGCGAAAAAACTTCAAGACATGGGTGGCCTAGATGGATTGATGAAATAAAAAAAATAAACAAAAATAGAAAAGACCAATATTTCACAATATTGGTCTTTTTGTTTTTTAAAAATTTTTAAATTGGAGCATAAAGCACGCCAGAATCTTTTTTTTCTCCATTACCTTTGCAATGGAAAAAGTATTTCTGATTTTTAGATAAAAATTCATAAAGCGTTTCTAATTCTTCTTTAATTTTTGGGTTTGATTTTTCGTCCCTTTTGGAACAACCGACAAAAATTAATTTATGGCCAGGGGCTAGTTTATTCACTAGGTCCAAAGTCACTTTTCTCTTGCTACTAGCAAGGGAAAAAAAATGAATTGAGGCGCAAACTAAAATTCCATCATCTCGCCTAACTGTAATAGTTTCTTGTTTTTCTTTGTTTTTCGACATTTCTTTTCTCCTTTTTTTAAAATTGTAAAATAACGTTATTATTGTTATTATATTAAATATAATAAACAACTTTTTTATTCTAGAACATAATTCAAAAAATGTCAAATGCGTTATCCTGAAGCTCTACAAAAATTGATTGAAATGCTCTCAAAATTACCTGGAGTTGGTCCAAAAACCGCCGAAAGATACGCCTTTTTTCTTTTAAACCAACCAGAATCTCTCAACCAAGAATTTGCCCGCCGTCTAGAAAATTTGAAAGAAAAAACCACCACCTGCCAATCTTGCGGTAATATTTCAGAAAAAAATCCTTGTCCAATTTGTCTTGATACCAATAGAGATCAAAAAACTCTTTGTTTGATTGCCGATAGCCGAGAATTGGCGGCTATTGACGCCACTAGGCAATATAATGGTCGTTATTTTATTCTTGGCGGGCTAATTGACACCATTGAAGGGGTTGGCCCAGACAAACTGAGAATTCGGGAATTATTAAAAAAATTAGACCAAGAGCCGATTGAAGAAATAATCATGGCCTTTGACCCAACAATCGAGGGCGAAGCCACCTCCCTCTATCTCGCCAAAACCTTGCGAGATAGAAAAATAAAAATCACACGCCTAGCGAGAGGTTTGCCGTCGGGCGCCAATCTGGAATACGCCGACGAAATGACCATCACCAACGCCTTGAAATATCGAAATGAATACTAAAAAACCCGCCAAAAGCGGGTTTTTTGTATGTTTCAGAGATTATTAAGCAATTTTGTCAATTCTGACACTGGTCATTTTTTGACGATGACCAACAGTT
>CAZXPO010000017.1:0-1371 GCA_964643165.1 uncultured Gammaproteobacteria bacterium
AAATTCGCCAAAAACTTGATTTTTTGGCGTTTTTAGTATATAATGTAAAGGCTTAAATAATTAATTATCTCAATTTTATGACCATTTTTTGGATTGTTGCTGGCATTATCGTTTTGCTCGCTTTGGTAGCAATCGGAATGTACAACGGTTTAATTACCTTAAAAAATCGCGTTGACGAAGCTTGGAGCGATATTGATGTTCAGCTCAAAAGACGCCACGATTTGATTCCTAATTTAGTAGAAACCGTGAAGGGTTATGCCGCTCACGAAAGTGCTACTTTGGAAAACGTCATCAAAGCTCGCAACGAAGCGATGTCCGCTCAAGCTGGTGGAAATCCAGCAGAAGTGGAAAAAGCCGAAAACGCTTTATCATCTTCTTTGAAAACTATCTTTGCTTTATCGGAAAGTTATCCAGATTTGAAAGCTAATCAAAACTTTTTGGAATTACAGCGTGAATTAACCGACACCGAAGACAAAATCATGGCTTCCCGCCGTTTCTACAACGGCAACGTCCGTGACTTCAACACCAAATTGCAAGTTTTTCCAACCAACTTGTTCGGCAAAATGCTGGGCTTTGCCGCTCGTACTTTTTTTGAAGCTGCGGAAAGCGAAAAAGCACCAGTGGAAGTAAAATTTTAATAAAAAATAATTAAAAATATATGGCCTCAATTTATTGGATTCTAATTACTCTATTTATTTTGTTCTTGGCTAGCTTGAAGCAAATCAACCAATATGAACGCGGTGTTAGATTCACCATGGGGCGTTATACTGGCATCATGATGCCAGGCTGGAAAATTGTGATTCCTGTTTTTCAGTCTTTCAAAAAAGTAGATATTCGCGTCAAAGCGGTTGATGTTCCAGACCAAAAAGCAATTACTCGCGACAACGTTTCCGTCACCGTGAACGCGGTTATTTATTACAAAGTTGCTTCTGCTGAAAAAGCGGTGATTGAAGTGGAAAATTTCTTTTTCGCCATTTCTCAATATGCACAGACCACGATGAGAAATATTGTCGGTGAAGTGACTTTGGATGAATTGCTTGGCCAACGTGAAAAAATTGCTGATCGAATTCGTGAAATTGTCGACAAAGAAACTGATGAATGGGGAATCAAAGTAAACAACGTTGAATTGAAAGATGTTTCACTTCCAGAATCCATGGAAAGAACCATTGCCAAGCAAGCGGAAGCCGAACGTGAAAAACGTGCAGTGATTATTAATTCCGAAGGTGAATTAGCTGCCGCCAACAACATTGCGGAAGCCGCCAAAGTTTTGTCTTATGCTCCAGGCGCTCTTTCTCTCCGCACTTTGCAAGCGATTAATGATATTTCTTCCGATCAATCAAACACCGTGGTCTTTATGACGCCGATTGAAGT
>CAZXPO010000017.1:1471-2938 GCA_964643165.1 uncultured Gammaproteobacteria bacterium
AATCGTGATATTCTGTTAGCCACCCTAGTAACAGTGATGGTTGGTTTTGTGGTTCTTTTGGCGGATTGGTTTATGCGCTGGTCGATGTTTGGCAATCGAAGAAAAAGTGATGATGACAATTCTCAATTTGGCCTGGTCATCACGATTGTGGCGATTGTTTTGGCGATTTTAGCGCCAATTGGAGCTTCGATGATGCAGTTTGCTATTTCTCGTAAAAGAGAATTTTTGGCTGATGCCAGCGGTGCTTTAATTACTCGTTATCCGGAAGGTTTGGCGAGAGCTTTGGAAAAAATTTCTGCTGATCAAGAACCATTAGAAGCAGCTAATCGGGCGACGGCGCATCTCTATATTACTTCGCCTCTCAAAGGAAATAATGAAAAAAAATCTTGGTTTTTCAAAATGATGATGACTCATCCGCCAGTTGAAGAGAGGATTGCCAAACTGAGAGGAATTGAAAACAAATAATAAAAATATGGAAAACAAAATGGAAAAATCTGATAAAATTCAAGAATTATTAACTCGCGGTGTTGAGGAAATTATTGATAAAAATAATCTTGAAAAAAAATTACGCAGCGGTAAAAAACTTCGTATCAAATTAGGTATTGATCCAACCAGTCCAAATATTCATCTAGGACGCTCTATTCCTTTGCTCAAATTGAGAGATTTTCAAGAATTGGGACATCAGATAGTTTTGATTATTGGAGACTTTACTGGTTTAATTGGCGATACTTCCGACAAAGATAGCGAACGTCCAATGTTGACCCAGGAAATTGTTAACAACAATTTAAAAACCTACATCAATCAAGCCGCAAAAATTATTAATATTGATCAAGCGGAAATTCACCACAATAGCGAATGGCTTGGGGAGCTGCGCTACATGGACATCGGCCAGCAGGCTAATGCTTTTTCTTTGAATGAATTTATTTCTCGCGATAACATTAATCGCCGTTTAACGGCCGGCAAAAGAGTTTCTTTGCGTGAGCTTTTATATCCGTTGATGCAGGGTTATGATTCAGTTGAAGTAAAAGCTGATGTGGAAATTGGCGGTACCGATCAACGCTTTAATCTTTTGGCGGGCAGAGATTTGCAAAGACTATACAAACAAGAACCACAAGATATTCTCACCAATCCTTTGGTAGAAGGTTTAGATGGAAGAAAAATGAGCTCTAGTTATGGAAATTCAGTTAATCTTTTAGATTCTTCCGAAGATATGTTCGGCAAGATCATGTCTTTAAGTGATGAATTTATTATTAAATATTTTACTTTATTAACCAGAGTAGATTTGGGAGTAATCAAGCAATACGAGAAAGATTTGCAAGCTGGTGTTAATCCTCGAGATATCAAAATGAAATTAGCTTGGGAGATTGTTCAGATGTATCATTCCGAAAAAGACGCTAATCATGCCCAGGAAAATTTTATTCAAAAATTTCAAAAGAAAGAAGCGCCAAGCGATTTGCCGGAAATTTC
>CAZXPO010000017.1:3038-11525 GCA_964643165.1 uncultured Gammaproteobacteria bacterium
GAAGGCATCAAGTATGCTCATGATTTGGGGAAAAAAGTTTATGTCACCATCAATATATTTGCTCACCAAGAACATCTAAAAAAATTGCCGGCTTATCTCAAGCAGCTCAAAAAAGCTCAACCAGATGCTTTGATTATTTCTGATCCGGGAATTATTCAGCTTGTCAAAAAAAATTGGCCGGAAGCAGAAATTCATTTATCTACTCAAGCCAATTGCACCAACGCCGCCGCCGCAAAATTTTGGTTTGATAACGGTGTTTCTCGAATAGTTTTGGGTAGAGAAGTAACACTTAGCGAAATCAAAGAAATTCATCGAGCTGTGCCAAAACTGGAATTGGAATATTTTATTCATGGCGCAATGTGTATGGCCTATTCTGGCCGTTGTTTCTTGTCCAAAGAAATTCTCAATCGCAGCGGCAATCTTGGCGATTGCGCTCAACCTTGCCGTTTTGAATATTCAATCAAGGCCAGAAATCACGAACAAGAATTTGATTTGATTAGTGAAGAGCATGGTACTTATCTCTTAAATTCCAAAGATCTTTGTTTAATTAGGCACCTCCAAGAGCTCAAAGACGCCGGCATTGTTTCTTTCAAAATTGAAGGCCGAGCCAAAAGCGTTTATTATCAAGCTTTGGTTTGCGGAATCTATCGCCGTGCTTTGCAAGCCAAAGATCAAAAAGAACTAAATTTTTTAGAAAAAGAATTAAAAGCCAAATTGGTTAATCGTGGTTACACCACCGGATTCTTACTGAACAAAAAAGCTGAACAGAATAATGATTGTTCACATTATTTGAGTAATTGGGAATTCTGCGGGCAAGTGATCAAGAGTGAAAAGGGGAAAATTGCCTTTAAAGTCCACAACACCGTCAAAGTTGGTGATGATTTGGAGCTTATTCTGCCTGCTTATGATATAATAAAAATAAAGCCAAAACATCTTTTTTTGGCTAAAGACGGAACAGAGGTTGCCGAGGCTCATGGCGGCGGCGGTAGCCAGGTTGTTTTATTAAATTTACCAAAAAATTGCCCAGGCGTTCCGGTGGGCGCGGTTTTGTGCCGTAAGAAAAAATAATTATGCTGGCTTATCTCAAAGGAAAATTGATTCACAAAAATAATTTATTTGCGATTGTGGTTGTTCACGATTCTCTTGGTTATCAAATTTTTTCGCCGGAAAATTTGCTCGCTACTTTGAAAGTTAATGAAGAAGTGGAATTTTATTTGCATCACCAAACCAGAGAAGACCAAAGCGATTTGTATGGTTTCAAAAATCTTGCCGATTTGGAATTGTTTCAAATGTTAATTTCGGTTTCTGGTGTCGGTCCAAAATCGGCTTTGGCGGTTTTGGCTTTGGCGGATAGCGAGGATATCAAAGAAGCAATCGTCCGCGGCGATGCCGCTTTGTTGACCAAGGTTTCTGGAATCGGCAAAAAAACTGCTGAACGTTTAGTTCTGGAACTAAAAAACAAAGTACTCAAATTAGCCAACGGGGTTTCTTTTACTGAATCACCGCTCAACACTTCGGCCGGCGATGAAATTGATGCCTTGATGACTCTTGGTTATTCTTTGCCGGAAGCCCGTGAAGCGCTTAATTTGGTTCCCGCAGAAATCACCAAAAGTTCAGAAAGAGTAAAATTTGCTCTCAAAAAAATGAGAAATTAATTTTTTGACTTTTCTGCCCATTTTTATTAGGATATAACTGTTATGAAACAATCTATTTTATTTACAAAAACCCTAAAAGATGCTCCGAAGGACGAAACCAGTTTGAATGCAATAACTTTGATTCGAGCTGGCTTTGTCGACAAAGTTGGTGCTGGTATCTATACCTTTTTGCCTTTGGGGATGAGGGTGATGGAAAAAATCTTGAAAGTCATTCGTGAGGAAATCAACTCTACTGGCGGACAAGAAATTTTAATGCCAGCTCTTTTGCCAAAAGAAGCCTGGGAGACCACTGGTCGCTGGGAAAATTTTGATGCCTTATTCAAGCTAACTGGCAGTGATAGCCGTGAATATGCTTTGGGAGCAACCCATGAAGAAGCAGTCACTCCACTCGCCAAAAAATTTATTTTCTCTTATCGCGAACTTCCTTTTTCGGTCTATCAAATTCAAACCAAATTTCGCAACGAAAAACGCGCGAAGGCTGGTTTGTTGCGCGGAAGGGAATTTTTGATGAAGGATCAATATTCTTTCCATGTTGACCAAGAAGATTTGGATCGTTTTTACGAAGAAGTAAAAGCGGCTTATTATCGTATCTATGAAAGATTAGGGCTTGGCGAAATCACTTACTTGACCTATGCTTCCGGCGGCGCTTTTTCAAAATATTCCCACGAATTCCAGACGCTCGCTGAAGCCGGCGAAGATCATATCTATCTTTGCGATCACTGCAAAATTGCAGTTAATCGTGAAATTATTGAAGAACAAAATTCTTGTCCGATTTGCGGTAATTCTGAATTGCGTGAAGAAAAAGCAATTGAAGTGGGAAATATTTTTAAGCTCGGAACCCGTTTTTCTAATCCTTGCAATTTGAAATACGCCACTGCTGATGGCGGGAGCGAAGAAGTGGTGATGGGTTGTTATGGTATTGGACCGAGCCGCTTGTTAGGCACGATTGTCGAAATCTATCACGACGAAAAAGGTTTGAAATGGCCAAAAGAAATCGCTCCTTTCCAAGTACACCTATTATCTCTAAAAGCCAATCAGGAAGCAGAAGAAATCTATCAAAAATTAATTGCCCAAGGGGTTGAAGTTTTGTATGATGATCGAGATGTTTCAGCTGGTGAAAAATTTGCTGATGCAGATTTGATTGGTATTCCGGAAAGAATTGTCGTTAGTGCCAAAACCTTAGCCGAAGATTCGGTAGAAATAAAAAATAGAGATTCAGAAAAAATTGAAACCATAAAAATAAAAGACTATGTTCAAAGATTTTTTTAGTCGCTTTAGCCACAACCTGGGAATTGATTTGGGAACAAAAAATACCCTAGTTTTTGTTTCGGACAAAGGAATAGTAATCAACGAGCCGTCAGTAGTAGCAATCAACAAGCGGACTAATGAAATTTTGGAGGTTGGCGAAAATGCCAAGAAAATGATTGGCAAAACGCCGGGACATATTGAAGCAATTAGACCTTTGATTGATGGGGTAATTGCCGATTTTGAAGTGACTGAAAAAATGTTGAAATATTTTATTGGCAAAGTTCATCAGGAAAATTTTGCCATTATTCAGCGTCCACGAGTGGTGATTAGTATTCCTTCCGATCTTACCGAAGTAGAAAAAAAGGCAGTTGAAGATGCTGCCAAATCAGCTGGCGCGCGCAAAGTTTATTTAATTGAAGAAGCGATGGCGGCGGCGATTGGTGCCCGTCTTCCAGTAACCGATGCTACTGCCACAATGGTGGTGGACATCGGTGGCGGTTCTTCCGAAATTGCTGTTATCTCTTTGGGAGGTGTAGTTACTTGGAAATCTCTGCGCCTGGCTGGTAATGAATTTGATAATAATATTATTGAATATATTCGAGAGGAATTTAATATTTTAATTGGTGAACAGGTTGCTGAAAAAATTAAACTGGCGATTGGCTCAGCGATGGCGGTTGACGAGCCGAAAGAAATGGAAGTTCGCGGCCGCGACTTGGTCAACGGTTTGCCAAAAGCAGTTTTGGTTACTGACAAACAAATCAGGGAAGCCATGTCTCGCACGGTTGCCAAAATTATTGAACATATCAAAATTATTCTCGAAACTACTCCTCCGGAATTAGTTTCCGATATTTACGAAAGAGGAATTTTTCTTTCCGGCGGCGGCGCCTTGCTGCGCGGCTTGGATAAAGCTATTTCGATTGCGGCCAAGATTCCAGTCAAAATTGTTGACGATCCGCTGACTTGCGTTGCTCGCGGTACCGGTTATCTTTTGGAAAACAAAGAGCTTTTAGAAAAAGTAGTTTTACCTTCAGTCAGCGAATAATCTAAAATTAATCTATGAAAAAAAACGCCCTAAATTTTTTTATTAATCGGCGGGTGATTATTTCGCTGGTTATTTTAGCGGTGATTTTAATCGGCCACTATTCCGGCCTTTTGAAACCAGTGGAGGGCTTTGTCTTTTCAGCTGCTCGTCCTTTGAATAAAGTTTTTTATTCTAAATCTTCAAAAATAAACCAGAGTCCGAACCAAAATGAACGCAATCTTCCAGAGGAGTTAGCCGCTTGCCAGCAAAAAATGGTTTCCTTGGCGGTTGATTCGTCAAAAACCAAAGAACTGCAAGACGAAAATAACAAACTGCGGGCTTTTATAAATTTTTTTAGCAATCACGAATATCGAAAAATATATGCTGATGTTTTGGCGCAAGAATTTTTAACAGAAAAAAGTGAATCCAGGCAGAACATCATTATTGATAAAGGCTTCAAGGATGGAGTTTCTATCGGTTTGGGAGTAATTAATGAAGAGGGAGTGATTATCGGCAAAGTAATTGAGGCGAAGGATCGCAGCGCGAAGATTTGTTTAATTACTTCCAATTCCTGCAAGCTAGCAGCCACTTTGCAAAACGAAGACAAGACAGTCGGTGTCAGCGAAGGAAATCTCGGTTTAACAATCAAAATGAATTTTATTCCCCAGACCGAAAAAATAAACATCAATGATCTGGTGATTACTTCCGGTTTAGGAGAAGTAATTCCGCGCGGTTTGCTGATTGGCAGAGTCTCCGAAGTAATGGATAAGAGCAATGAAATTTGGCAGAGCGCAGTGATTGAGCCCTTGGTTGATTTGAATAATCTAACAATTGTGGCTGTTGTCCTACCTTAATTATGCCATCACGAATTTTTAAAATTTTTTTAATTTTATCAATAGCGCTTTTGGCGGTATTTTTACAATTTTCTTTTATTTCTTCCTTGCCGGTTTTTTTTCGCGCCATCAACCTTCCTCTCGCTTTTTTGTTGATTCTGTTGATTTTTTTTAGTTCTTCAGAAGCGCTGATTGCTGCATTTTTTTTCGGTTTTATTTTTGATTCTTGGTATTTTTCTCCTTTTGGTACTTATCTATTATCGTTTTTAGGAATTGTTTTATTTGCACAGGTGGTTCTCAATAATTGGCTAACCAATCGTTCTCTTTATTCTTTTCTGGTACTGACCATTATCTCTTCCTTTTTTTACAACATCGTTTGGAGTTCGTTTAATTTTATTTTTTCTCTGGGCGGCGAAGGAGGAAGATTTTTTCTTTTCTCTTGGGACTTTATAAAAAATTTATTTTTTTCTGCGCTTTGGCTGGTTTTGATCTGCGGCCTTTCCTTTGTTGTTTTATCTCAAATTAGCCATCGTCTAAAGCCGGTTTTTTTGAAAAGATAACAATTTTTATGTTATATTAAATTTATGACAAAAATTATTACAATTGGCGGAGTGACTAAGGATATTAGCTTTCATGTTTCAGAAGGATTGGTTATTAACAATCAACGCGACCTTCTGCGCCAAGAATTGCTGGCTTTTGAGCGCGGTGCAAAAATTAAAGTAGAAAAATTCCATCATTTATTTGGCGGCGGTGCGGCAAACGCGGCGGTTAATTTTGCAAAATCCGGTTTTGAAGTTTCTTGTGCGGCGGCGATTGGCGATGATCATGAAGGACAGGAAATACTTGCTAACTTCAAAAAAAATAAAGTAAAAACTGATTTAATTTCTCTTGAAAAAAAAGCGGAAACTGGTTTTTCTTTTGTGCTTGTTGAAAAAGAAGGCGCGAGAATCATTTTTGCTAATCGCTGTGTTAATGATGATTTTTTTCTCAAAGAAAGCGCGGCAGCGAAAACAAAATCCGCTGATTGGATTTATCTCACTTCTCTTGGCAGGTATTGGGAGAAAACCTTAAAGCAATTATTAAAAAATAAAGACTTGCGCTTAGCTTGGAATCCGGGAGTTCTGCAATACCGTTTGGGTGGAGCAGCTTTGGCGCCCTATCTGAAAAGAACAGAAGTATTATTTTTGAATTTTGACGAAGCCTTGGAATTGGTCGCTTCTTTTCCGGCTTATCGCCATCAGAATCGCAACTTTTTCTTGCGGGTAGAAAATTTATTAGCAGCCCTAAAAAGTTTTGGTCCAAAAATTGTGGTGATTACTTCTGGCGAAAAAGGAGCTGATGCTTTTGATGGCCAAGATTTTTATCATCAAGATATTGAAAAAGAACAAAAAAAAGTAGACACCACCGGAATTGGCGATGTTTTTAATTCTTCTGTTTTAATCGGTTTGATTTTATCCAAAGGTAATTTGCGCGAAGCTTTAAAAGCAGCGGCCAAAAATTCGGCTGCCAAAATTAATCACTTGGGTGCCCAGAATGGCCTAATTGATTTGCGTCCATATTTCAAAAAGAAAAAATAAAATTAAAATAAAAATATGATCAACGGAGTAATTATTAAAGCAATCGAAAAATTTACTGATCACCGCGGTTCTTTGGCTGAAGTTTTTCGCCAAGATGCCCTTGATTTTCATCCGGCAATGGCTTATTTGAGCTGGACTAATCCGGGAATTGCCCGCGGCCCTCATGAACATATTTATCAAAGTGATTGTTTTGCTTTTCCGGGTCCAGGAAATTTCCGCCTTCATCTTTGGGATCGCCGCGAAGGCTCCAGTACCAAAGGGGAAAAGTATGAGGCCGTGGTTGGTGTCGAAAATCCTTGCGTAGTTATCGTACCGCCAGGCGTGGTTCATGGTTATCAATGTATTTCTGAAGAAGCGGCGATGAGTATTAATTTCCCGGATAAATTATATAAAGGCCTGAACAAGGCCGAAGAAGTAGATGAAATTCGTTGGGAAAATGACCCAGAATCTCCTTATCAAATAAAATAAAAATTATGTGTATTTTTTGCCAAATCGCCAGCGGCGAAATTCCAGTAGAGCCAATTTTTGAAGATGAAGATTTGTTTGTGTTTTTAGATAATAATCCGGTTAATCTTGGACACTGTTTGATTATTCCCAAAAAGCACTATGAAAATATTGAAGAAACACCAATCGATGTTTTGCAAAAAATCGCAGTGGTGATTAAACAAATTGGCGCAAAAATAAAAAATAATCTTGGCTACTCGGCTTATAATATTATTGTTAACAATGGGGCTGCTGCTGGACAAGAGATGATGCACACTCATTGGCACTTGGTTCCTCGTTTAGAAAAAGGTGAATTGGGAATTTCAAAAAAATCTGTTTATCAAGAAGGAGAAAAAGAAGAAATTCTGAAAAAACTAAAAAATTAATTTATGAAAATTCTTGTTACCGGCGGCGCCGGTTTTATCGGTTCAAATTTTATTATTTATTGGCTGGCTAATCATCCGGATGATTTTGTGATTAATTTTGATGCGCTGACTTATGCCGGTAATTTGGAAAATTTGGTTTCCGTATCCAATAATCCTCATTATCAATTTATCAAAGGCGACATCACTGATGCCGAAGCGGTTGAAAAAGCGGTGCAGGGCGTGGATTTGATTGTTCATTTTGCTGCCGAAAGCCATGTTGATCGCTCCATCAAAAATAGCGGCACTTTTATTCACACCAATGTGGAAGGAACTCGCGTTCTTTTGGAAGCAGCAAAAAATAACGGCTTAATCCGTTTTCATCATGTTTCTACCGATGAAGTTTTTGGCGCCCTCTCTTTTGATGCGCCAAAATTTAATGAGCAAACTTCTTATGATCCGCGTTCACCATATAGCGCCAGTAAAGCTTCTTCCGATCATTTGGTGAGAGCTTATTATCATACCTATGGCTTGCCAATTACCATTTCTAATTGCTCCAACAATTATGGTCCTTATCAATTTCCAGAAAAATTAATTCCGCTGTTTGTTACTAATTTAATTGAAGGTAAAAAAGTTCCAGTTTATGGTGAAGGAAAAAATATCCGCGACTGGATTCATGTTGAAGACCATAATCGCGGCGTGGAAAGAATTATTGAAGCGGGAAGGATTGGGGAAACTTATTGTCTTGGTGGCGGTAATGAAAAAACTAATTTGGAAATTACGCAAAAGATTTTGTCTTTAATGGGCAAAGGCGAAGAAATGATTGAAAGGGTTGCTGACCGCCTTGGCCATGATTTGCGTTACGCAATTGATTATTCCAAAGCCGAAAGGGAATTAAACTGGCAGCCTTTGATTAGCTTTGAAGAAGGTTTGGCAAAAACTGTTGAATGGTACAAAAACAATCCTGAATGGTGGCAAAAATTAAAAAAATAATAAAAATTTTTTAAAATAAAAATCTATGGAAAAAAGAATTTTTGTCGTCGAAGACGACGCGGCCTTGCTTTATGGTCTAGAAAGCCATTTTTCATCTGAGGGTTTTGAGACTGAAACTTCAATGGGCGATGAAGACATTGATGAAATTATCAACAAAATTAAAGATTTCGGCACAGAATATTTGATTCTCGATTTGATTCTGCCAAAAAATGATGGTTTTGAAATTGTGAAAAAAATCAAAGAAGATGAAGAATTAGCCGATTTGCCAATTTTTATTTTTACTGATCTTTCCGACGAAGATAGCAAAAACCGCAG
>CAZXPO010000018.1:0-8648 GCA_964643165.1 uncultured Gammaproteobacteria bacterium
GGAATATTTAAGTCATAGCCCTCATAAGAAAAAAAATGATTTTTGTTTTCGGGAATTTTTTTAAGCCAAAAATAATCTTGGCAACAATCAGAATAAAATAGTTTTTGGTAATTTTCAAAAACCATTCCGAGAGCGCCGCCCGAACAACCAAGTTCGATTATTTTAACTGGTTTTCCAGTGGCGTTCAGCTGATTAATTAAATCAATAACTACCGCCGCTCTCTGGGGAATATTCCCCTGGGTGCCGTTAACTGCTAGATCAACAAATCTTTCCAGATAGGCGCCAACAAAGTTTTTCCAAGATTCGTATTCTTCAAAAACTTCGCGGGAAGTTTCTCCACTGGAATCAAAAAGAAATTCGCTGGCCGGAAAGAGGGAATACAGAATATTTCTGATGGTGGTTTTTGGTTTTCCCGAAGATTCTCTTTTTTTCTTTATTTCCCCTAAAAGGTCAAGAAAAAACGGGTCTTTCGTTAAATTGCTGTTAAACCAGTCAATTTTCTTTGTTTTGCCAACAAAATCTAATTCTGCAGACAATAAATTTTCGTTTATTTCCATGATATTTTGGTTTTTTAATGTTCGTTTGTTTGAAACATTTTATTGTATCAACTATAATTAACTTATGCAATACTGGGAAATCACAAAAAAATTAGCAGATTTTAGTCGAAAAAATAACTGCCAGATTGGCTTGTCAGCTTTTGAATTGATGGATAAAAAAAATTGGCTAACTTACAACTCCCAGCAAATTTTTCCCGCCGCTAGTTTGATTAAACTTCCGTTAGCTTTGGCTTTTTTTGACCTCAAAAAAGATCTTAATGAAAAAGTAGAAATTCTGGAAGAAGATTATTTTCCTGGAGCGGGAAATTTAAAAAAATCTCGCCCCAAAAAGTTGGAGATCAAAAAATTATTAGTTGCTCTTTTGCAAGATAGCGACAACACCGCGCAAAATGTTTTGTTGAGAATTTTAGGGAAAAGAAAATTCACTGCTTATCTCAAAAAAATAAAATTAACCAATACTATTTTCGTTTCTCTATTAGAAGCGACACCAAAAAAGTTTTCTCTCACCAGTCCTCAGGAAATAAGCAAACTTGCTGAAGTAATCAGTCAAAATGAATTTATTTTGCAGGCCCTTGCCAAAGCGCCGGTAGATCAAACGGCTAGCTTTTTGACGGGACGGAAATATTATCACAAAGTCGGCCGCCGCCTGGATGGTGTCAGTGATTTTTTGATTATCAAAAGCCGAGCCAGAATTTTTGTGATTGTTTCGATGATCAAAAATATTCCTCTTGCTTCTTTGAATTCTCCGGAAAACAAAAAACGCCTGAACCTTTTGAAAAATATCAATCAGCAGGCGTTCAACTATTTGCGCCGAAAAAAATAAATTATTTTTTTATCATAATAGCCAGCCAGTATTTTCTTTTGTAGGTGACCCCTTTGATTTGCGGATAACCGACATCTTTGACTAATTTGTCAAAATAGAAATAACGGCCATATAAATTTTTTAAATCAACTTCACTAAAAACCCTTTCGGTAATTCCTAAATCTTTCAAAAAATAAGTATCCAGTTCGCCGCCCGGATTAGTCTCAAGAAGTTTTTTGGCGTTCTGATCTCCATCTTTGCAAAGGGTTCGCAAAATCATAAAGCCGCTTGGTTTGAGAACCCGGCTGCTTTCTTTTAAATAAACCTCGCGTTCGCTGCTTTTGATAGAATTGGAAGCGGTAATATCGAGGATTAAATCAAAGAAATTATCTTCAAAAGGGAGCTTGTCGCCAATACTTTGGCGAAGATACTTCGTTTGCTCGCTCAAACCGGCCTTTTCCGCTCTCTCAGAGGCCAATTTTAGGGCATTAGCGGCCAAATCTAGACCAAACACTAAATTGCCCCTCTCAGCTAAATAATTGCTGTTACGGCCTGTTCCGCAGCCCAAATCCAAAACCCTCAAATCACTCATTGGCAGGCCTTTTTCTTTTTTGAGATATTTCAAAAATTGGACAATAAAATTCTGTGGTCCTTCCTTCTTGGTGACTAAAAGTGGTTTTTGATATTCCTTTTCCCAGGCCGATTGTTTTTTTAACATAAAAAATAATTAATTTTGGAATAAATTTTTTTGTGCTTGGTTATATTGATCAATGTTAGAATTATAGGCATCCAAACGTTTCTGATAATTATCTATCTGGTTGTTATATTTTATCACCTCGGCGTTGTAGGTTGGCACAAAACTATTATAATTTTGCCAATCGCCAGCTGCTTGGTAATTATCAAGTTGAGATTTTAGATTGTTCAAATTCGTTTTGGCGCTATTGATTTCTTTTTTTAGGGAAATTAATTCTTGTGCGCTTTTATCAATAGTATTTTTTAGATTTTTGATTGTGGTTACTTTTTCTTTGGTAGCGCTGATTCCCAAATAAACTTTACCGCTGGTTTTTTGATAATATTCAACCTTACCCAAATTTGTGGTTTTAAAAACATCTTCAATGGCGCTTTCGCCGTTTGCTATTCCGGAATTCAAAGATTGGGGAATGATGCCGATTGGAAAATAATTTGTGGTTTCAACATAACAATAACCTGAACCATAAGTTGAATCAGCAATTGGACATTGGATACCGATTGCTGTGTGATTGGCTTCCGGCAGGTCAAAAAGAATTGCTCCGTAGCCTAATTTGCGTAACAAGAGGGCAGAAAGAAAGCTTTTGTCAGAACAGACGCCCGATTGCTTGTAGAGTGTTTCAAAAGGATAATTAACCAGCCTGCTGGTTGTGGTTAGTTTTACTTCGTCATAAGGAATATATTGCACAAAGGCCAAAACAAATTCCACCAATTCGTCTCCTTGAAATCCTTCTTGTGCAGCAATTGTTTTTAGGTCATTTAATAATTTATTAATTGAAGGGTCGTTATTTTTTTCTGAAATGAGCATCGCATAATAATTATCGCGGGGATTTGCTGGCGGATTTTTTTCCGAATATGTATATACTTTTGGTGAATTAGCATATTGTTGATATAAATCAACGCTCAAATTTTCGGTGAGGGAATATTTTTTATTTCGGTAAGTCCAATAATAAGTTATTGTCTTTTGCCCCCTAGTAATTACAGGGGAAGTAGTTGTTGTTCCGGCGGTTTTTATTTTTGCCAAGTTAGCGTTAGTGATTCCCAAACCGAATTTTTTTATTAGATCAACCAGATCGCTTGCTTGTCGCAAGGCATATAGTTTTTTGTCTACCGGATTAAGATAATAGGCCTGTCCTTTGTCTTCAACTTTAATTAGAATTCGGCCAAGCAACCTGCTTGGTGCGGATTTTTGAATTGCTAAAAAGTCTCGATTGGAAACTCCTAATCCAAGCTTGATTAGATTGCGAAAACTTTCATTGTTGGAATTGATTTCCTGGCGCTGATCGTTGGTTGGCGAAACATACCACGCTTGGCCGCGGTCCTGGACTTGCAGTAAAATTCTGCCGGATAGATTACTGGCTGCTTGGACATTGAAAGCACCAAGCAAAAAAAATAAACCGGCAATAAAAAATATAAATTTATAACGATGCATATTTAGATTGATGATTTTTTGAATAATTTATAAATTTCAAACCAAGAAATACTGAGAGCGGAAATTAAAATTATCAAGGCAATATCTATTAATCCCAGAGGAGCAAGTTTGAATAATCCACTCAAAAATGGCAAATATAAGACTCCGGCCAAACAGATTAGCGCTCCAAAGAAAACATAATAAAATATTCTGTTTGTCGAGCGCAAAATTTGAAAAATATTTTTTCTCCAAGAAAGATTAGTGGCAATTAAAAATAAATTGGAAATTACTAGAGAAGCAAAAGCAAATGATCTAACTTCATTTTCGCTGCGTCCAGAATTTATTATCTGATAGAACAAAAAGAAAATTCCCAAAAGAATAATAGTCCCTTGTAATAAATTAATAATTACCATTCTGGTGTTGAATATTTTTTGCCCAACCTTTCGCGGCGGTTTTTTCATAATGTTTTTATCGGATTTTTCCGCTTCAAAAACTGTCGAACAAGCTGGGTCGATAATTAATTCCAAAAAAGCAACATGAGCGGGAAAAAGAACGACCGGGAGGCCGAAGAACAGAGGAAGAATAGACATTCCGGCAATCGGCACATGAACAGCTAAGATATAACCCATCGCTTTTTTGAGATTGCTATAAATTCTTCTTCCCAAAGCAACTGCCGAAACAATTGAAGAGAAATCATCATTCAGCAAAATCAAAGAAGAAGCTTCGCGCGCCACATCGGTGCCGCGTTCGCCCATTGCCACGCCGATGTGGGAAGATTTTAGGGCAGGAGCGTCATTAACACCATCGCCGGTCATTGCCACAATTTCACCATTGGCTTTGAGAGCATTAACAATTAAAAGTTTTTGTTCCGGCACCACTCTCGCAAAAACATTAACATCTTTTATTTTTTCACATAATTCCGCCTGGCTTAGTTTGTCCAAATCTTCTCCGGTTAGATATTTCTCCGGGTTGTTGATGCCAATTTTTTTGGCAATAAATTTTGCTGTTTCTGGGTAATCGCCGGTAATCATGATGATTCTAATTTTTGCTTGATAGGATTGGCGAACTGCTTCACGAATCCCGTGGCGAATCGGATCAATGAAGCCAAGAAGCCCGACAAATTTAAAAGTAAAATCCTTTTGTTCTTCTGGCAGTTGATCATTAGCAAAATTAGCTTCCGCAACACCAAGAACGCGCAAGCCTTTTTTTGTTAATTCTTCAACTCTTTTTAGAACCTCATTTTTTGTTTCTTGATTAGCGCGGCAAAGAGTCAGAATTGCTTCCGGCGCTCCTTTTGAAGCAATAATTATTTCGTTTTTTTCTTTGTTTTGCCAAGCATAAGAAAGAGCTAGAAGTTTTTTGGAAAGAGGATATTCTTTGATAATTTGGTAATCAAAATGTTTTTTTTCCAAATCCGACAAATACAAACTTCCCATTTTTCGCAATTCTTTATCAATTGGATCGTAGGCATCTTTTTGGCTGGCCAGAATCCCATATTCCAAAAGTTTTTCAAATTTTTTCGGTAATTCAGTGGAAGCAAAATCGCTAACTTCATAAAATGAATCTTCACAATAAAGAACATTTAGTTCAGTTTTGTTGAGAGTAATAGTGCCAGTTTTGTCTGTGCACAAAACAGTTGCTGCTCCCAAAGTTTCAATGGCGGCAGAATTTCTGGTTAATACTTTTCTTTTGGAAATCCTCCAGGCTCCCAAGGTCAGGAAGACCAATAAAATAACCGGAAATTCTTCCGGTAAAATTGCCATACTCAAAGTAATCCCTGCCAAAAAGCCAGAAATTAAATCTCCTTTTATTAAAAAATAAAATAAAACCACCAAGAGACAAAGCGAAATGCTAATAATCGCCACGTAGCGCACAATTTTTTTCACCTCTTTGTTTAGGAGCGTATCTTCTTTTTCGATGTGGTCCAAGCTTTTACCAATCTTGCCAATTTCAGTATTGATACCAGTGGCGCTAACTTGGGCAATTCCGTGCCCGCTAGTCACTAATGTTCCAGAGTAAAGGAAGGGAAGATCGTCACCGCCCGGTTTTTGGTTTTTTAAATTTCCATCCCAAGAAATTTTTCGAACCGAAATTGCTTCACCGGTCAGCAATGATTCATCGGCTGATAAATTTTCGCCGGAAAGAATGCTTGCATCAGCGGGAACATAATCACCCTCACGGATAATTATAATATCCCCCTTTACCAATTCTTTACTATTAATAATTTTTTGCTTGCCCTCTCTAATAACTAACGCTTTGGGAGTTGAGAGATTTTTGAGGGCTTCCAGGGTTTTTTCAGTTTTTCTTTCTTGATAATAGGTGATGCCAATCACCATAAAAACCGCAAAAAGAAGCATTAGGGCATCAGCCGTTTCGCCCAAAAAGAAATAAATAATGTCAGCGCTAAGTAATAACAATAAAATCGGTTCAGTAATAATTTTGAACAGCATTGAAAGGCAGTTTTTTTTCTTTTTTGAGGGAATTTCGTTAAAACCATCTGAGTCCAAAATTTGCCTGGCTTCTATTTCGGACAAACCTGAAAAATTATTTTTTATTTCCATATTTATTATTAGTTATTGCTAATATTGTATCAATTTTTGATAATTTAAACAAAAATAGAATAAATATTGACATCTAACAAAAAATGTGCTATCTTCAAGAAAGTAGTAATTTTTAGTAATTTAACAAAAAGGGAGAAAAAATGGTTAAAAAAGTAAAAAAAGCTTTTGTGCTTTTTAAAAAATTAAACTTAAAAGAAAAAATTAGTTTTTTTCTTGGATTAATTGCCGGGGTAATATTATTTTTTATTTTACCAGGAAGAACAGGTGAAGATATTTTTATTTCTATCTTCGTTTCAGTGCTAGTGTGTGTACTGATAATAATCATTTCTTTGGCGATTTTTGATTTTTTTAATAAAAAAATTAAATAAAAAACCAACAAAAAAAACAAAAAGGGCTAATCTTTGATTAGTCCTTTTCTATTTGAATGAATTAATTTATTTCAAGCTGAAAATAGTTTTGACGGTGATCATCACTTCTTTTTCGATTCCAGAGGTATCATAAGAACCATAATCAGAAACTTCTACCGCACCCACTGGCATTACTTGAACAACCCCCATCGTGACAGACTTCACAGAATCAACCGCCTTGCCGCTGCTGGAAGAAATCATATCCGCTCTTTGTTTGGCGTCTTTGATGGCTTCTGGTAAAAGAGAAATTCTCAATTCTGGTAATTTTGAATAATAATATTCAACCGGGTTGGCGGAAAAAATAATTCCTTGGCTGGCCAATTGATCACTATTTTTTGCTAGTTCTTTTATTTTATTAACGTCGTTGGATTTAATTTCAATATTTTGGATTAAGTTATATTCTCTTGGAGAATTCGGGTCGGATTTATAAATTTCATTCATAAATACCGGAGAAATTTCAAAAGAATTTTGGAAACCCTGAGCAATTAAAAAATCACTGACGGTTTTTTCGTCATTTTTCATTTGAGTGTAGCCATCCTTAAGATTATCCCTAGCAGCAATCCGAGAAAAATTTCCGGTCCAGCGTGCGGAATCAGAACTTACTTTTTGTTTGGCGGAGCCGGAAACGGAAATAACGTTGTCCAAATTTTTAACAGCCAAAAAAGTTTTCGCCACTAGTCCGGCAGAGATGATCAAGCTCAAGCCGATAATTAGGCCGAAGAAAATAAGTTTGTTTGATTTTTCCATATTTTTAAAATTATTTTTTTAAAGCATCTCTAATTTCAGTTAACAAAACTACTTCCGGACTTGGTTCAGGAGCTGGTTTTTCCGGCTCTGGTTCCGAACGAATAATTTTCTTTTTAGCTTGGGTGATGATTTTAACTATTAAGAAAATAGAAAAGGCGATAATTAAAAAATCAATAATCGCTTGAATAAAATTGCCAATATTAATAGAAGTTAGGTTGGTTAATTTTATTTTTAAGTTGCTAAAATTAATTCCGCCTACCAACAAGCCAATCAGAGGCATTATCACATCAGCAACTAGGGAACTGACAATTTTTCCAAATGCTCCGCCAATGACGACAGCAACTGCTAAGTCAACGATATTTCCTTTGATAGCAAATTCTTTGAATTCTTTTAATAATTTCATAAAAATAAATTTTAATTATTAAACCGCTAATCAATAATATTATCTATTTTTTGGGCTTTTTTGTCAATTTTAGCGATTAACAAAAAATTCAGTTAAAACAAAAATAACATAAAAAATAAAAAGCAAGAAAGCCTCTTTTTTCTTGATAGCGCGATCGGATTCCATAAAATAAAAAAGCAGCAACATGCCGGCAAACATAAAAAATCCAGTAATATAAATCAAGCGCATATTGAAAGAGAATGGTTTGATTAGCGCCATGATGCCGACAATGATTGTGGCGTCAGCAATCACTGTCCCTAAAATATCTCCCAGAGCCAAGTCGTCGCAATTTTTTTTGGCGGCTTTGATAGAAAAAATTAATTCCGGCAAAGTGGTGCCTAATCCGACAATTAACATGCCAATTAGAACGGGGCTAATACTCAAGCCTTGTGCCAAATAAACGCCATATTTGACCGTTAGATTCGAGCCCAAAAGCAGGCCGCCAATACTCAAAAGCAGGAAGATGATGTGTTTTATTTTGAATTTTTCTCGATTAACTTTGGCAGAGTGAATATTTTTTCTCAAAATAAGATAATAAAAAACTAAACCGGTAATAATCAAAAAAATTCCTTCCATGCGAGAATAGTAGCCGTTCAAACCGAAAAAAATTGGTACAGCGATGGCTCCAAGATAAAAAAATTTATTTTTAATAAAATGACTTTCTATTTTTATTTTTTTTCTCGAAAAAAAGATTACCAAAGAAACCACAAAAGTCATATCAGCGATATTCGAACCAAACAGCGTTCCTAGCCCGAAAGAGGGAATATTGTTTAGGGCGGAGGTTACGGAAATAAAACCTTCTGGCAAAACTGAAACAACAGCAACAATTACGAAACCGATGACATATTTGGGCAAATTAAAAATCTCAGCAAGACTAGAGGAATATTTGATGGCAAAATTTGCACTTTTAATTACCAGAAACAAAGAGGCGACCAAGACAATAAAAAATAGAAACATAAGTTCCAAAACAAAAA